>NZ_JAVDVQ010000004.1:0-284465 GCF_031456935.1 Arthrobacter ginsengisoli
GATCCGGCAGGACGTGGTCATCCAAGTAGACGTAAAGTGTGGTCAGGAGAGTGTTTAGTTGAGTGTTCACAAACCCGGCTTAACACTCTCCGCCTAACTTTAAAAGCCTCCACGCCCGTTCCCAGCAATAGGACTTACTCATCTAGAACAGTTGGTGGCCATCAAGAAGACGAGTGATGTTGCCGTCAGGCCTGATGGCTTGTTGGCTGCAGCGCTGGTCGATCCTTCCAACAACAAGGTGGCGGTCGGGTGGCCGCACGAGAATGCCGAAGAAAACGGAACCCCCGAGTCATTCATAATCAAGGGCCGGGCTCCAGGACGGTGCGCGCCGGCATTCCAAGTCTGGCGCCAAAAATGTCCTAGTCAGCCCGCGAAACCACCTCATTCACCATCAACCCATATTCTCATCCATTTACGCATGCGTGCGTTCCGCCAGGGCGGACAATGGGATCCGCACTCCTCACACTCCGGTTCGTCGACAAGATCACCCCTGAGTACTGGCCGGCTCAGTCTTCCTGCAAAATCCCGTGCCCCCACCGAAGTCGGCGCCACGCAACCAAAGTGACCGATCACATCGCTGCCGCGCAAATTTGCGGTTCAGGAGGAGGAATGCTGTCGAAAGCCGGAACGATTATCAGTCTCGCAACACATTCTCCGGACTCCAGTTCTCACGTCTTGGAAAATCCAATTTCGGCACTCAGCCCCTCGAAGTTCCCGAGTGCCTTGCTTTCTGGCCTCAGCACGCCGCTCAGGAAGTGGCATCCCATAACTGGCTTTTCACCGCGGCTATTAGAGTCAGAGCCGCGTGCGTCAATGACGGATGGGCCGATGTACCACTCGGTCGGGGGCGGGAAGCCGCCAGGTCACCTCGGTTGAATCAGCTGCCTTGCAGTGAAGGTCCCGAGAGCGAATCGATGAGTTTTAGCCCTCGCTTGCCCCATTCAATTTCTGTTTCCGCGCGTGCGATTAGACCCTCGTAGGTGAAGATCTTGTATTCAATGGTTCGCCTACGGTCCGCTTCAGGGGTGGCAGCCAGGCGTTTATTCAACATCTCGTTGGTGCCGGCCCGCAGCCCGGCGATCATCTCTGCCCATTGATCGCGGCGCAGTGTGTGATAGTCGATATGCGCCTGCATGTGCTTCCGAGCGGTGACCGGCTCGGTCCACTCCAGGTATGCGGCCTTCAAGTGGACCGGATCACGCTCGCGGGAATACTCCACCGGGGCATTCATCCATTCACGGAAGGCCGCCCGCCCCTCCTGGGAGATCCGGTACTGCGTCTTCTTGCCGCGTTGGCCCCAGGAAACTTCTTCCGCCCGCAGCAGCCCCTCTTTGGCCATCTTCCGCAGCTCCGGATAGATCTGGGAATCCGGGGCATGCCACACGAAGGCCACGGAGGACTCAAAACGTTTTGCAAGGTCGTAACCGGTCATCGGCTCGACGGCCAGCAAAGCCAAGAGCGCGTAACGAAGACTCACGGAGAAGTTTCCTTTCTAGGTCTTGCCAACTAACTATATCTATAGATAGTCTGTGATCCAAGCCACCATCTATGAACATAGATAGTTGAGGGTTCCCAATAATATCTTCATGCGTATGGCATGCAGCGTCAGCGGAGACGTCGCCCAGCCACCGGAAAGAGGTCAAAGATGACTGTGCTTCAGTCCAGCAATTCCACCACCAACAAAGTCCTCGGCCATCCACTGAATGCCTGGTACGTCGCCGCCTGGGACCTCGAAGTGACCCGCAAACCTATGGCCCGCCGGATCGCTGACCGCCCGCTGGCGCTGTACCGCACCGAGGACGGCAAGGCCGTGGCTCTGGCGGACGCGTGCTGGCACCGATTGGCCCCGTTGTCCATGGGGAAGACCGTGGGCAAGGACGGGATCCAGTGCCCGTACCACGGCATCGTCTACAACTCCGCGGGGCGATGTGCTTCGATGCCGGCGCAGGAGAGCATCAACCCCTCCGCCACCGTCCCGTCCTTCCCGGTGGTCGAGCGCTATCGGTTTGTCTGGGTTTGGCTGGGCGATCCGACCAAGGCGGACCCCGACCTTGTCCCGGATATGCATCAAATGGACAGCCCGGACTGGGCCGGCGATGGGGAGACCATATTCGCTCCGTGCAATTACCAGTTGGTCCTGGACAACCTGATGGACCTTACCCACGAGGAATTTGTTCACGCCTCCAGCATCGGCCAGGAAGAACTCAGCGAATCCGACTTCGTGGTCACGCACGATGACCGCACGGTCACCGTGTCGCGATGGATGCTGAACATCGATGCCCCGCCGTTCTGGCTCAAGAACCTCCGCGACAAGTTCCCCGGCTTCGAAGGCAAGGTGGACCGTTGGCAGATCATCCGCTTCGAGGCGCCCTCCACTATCCGCATTGACGTCGGCGTTGCCAAGGCCGGCACGGGCGCCCCGGAGGGCGACCGGAGCCAGGGCGTCAACGGCTACGTCATGAACACGATCAGCCCGGAAACCGCCAAAACCTGCCACTACTTCTGGGCCTTCATGCGCAACTATTGCCTGGACAGCCAGCTGATCACCACGCAGCTTCGCAACGGCGTCCACGGCGTGTTCGGTGAGGATGAAGCCATGTTGACGGCTCAGCAGGAGGCCATCGACGCAAATCCGGATTACGAGTTCTACAGCCTGAACATCGACGCCGGCGGCATGTGGGTCCGCCGGCTGATCGAGCGGATGCTGCAGGCAGAGGGCCGCCTGGTGGCGGCACTCTGAGCGGCCCCGGACTCCAAGGGAAAGACAATGGCAGCAACCAACAACGAAGTCTGGCAGTCCGCAACGGTCGTGGCTGTCTCTGATGTGGCCGCAGGCATCCGGCGCATCGAACTGGAACCGGCATTGCCGAAACACGCAGAGCCCGGATCGCACATCGACCTCACCGTAACGATTAACGGCCAGCAGGAGAAGCGCTCCTACTCGGTAGTTGAATCCATCGACGGCGGAAAAACCCTGGCGATCAGCGTCTTCAAGGCTCCCGTTTCCCGGGGCGGATCCGTCGTCATGCACACGCTCCAGCCCGGTGACACACTGCGCATCACCCAGCCCCTTCAGAATTTTCCGCTGCGGGTCGGGGCAGAGCGCTACGTTCTGCTGGCAGGTGGCATCGGAATCACCGCGATCATGAACATGGCGGCGGTGCTTCGCAACGTCAAGGCAGACTACACCCTGGTCTATGCCGGCCGGACCCGACCGGCGATGGCCTACCTGCAGGATCTGCAGGACCTCCACGGGGCCCGGCTGCAGGTCCACGTCGACGACGAACAAAGCAGCTTAGACGTAAACGCCCTGATTGGCGGTCTCGACCCGGAAACCGAACTGTATATGTGTGGACCGATCCGGCTGATGGATGCGGTCCGCCGTGCCTGGACCGAACGTGAACTGGCGCTGCCTGATTTGCGCTACGAAACGTTCGGGAACTCCGGCTGGTACGACCCGGAAGAGTTCCTCGTCCGCATCCCGCGGCTGGGGGTCGAGGCCAGGGTCGGGCAGGGCCGCTCCATGCTCGAGGCGCTTGAGGACGCCGGCGTCGACATGATGTTCGACTGCCGCAAGGGTGAGTGCGGCCTGTGCGAGGTCCGCATTTTGGACCTGAAAGGTGCCGTTGACCATCGCGACGTTTTCTACAGCGAGCGACAGCAACATGCTGAAGAAAAGATGTGCTGCTGCGTCTCGCGGGCCGTCAGCTCCGCTACAGTCTCTCGGACCAACGTTGATTCTTCAGGCTCCCCTGCGGTCGTCACCATCGACGTGTCCTGAACTCCCCTGCTTGGCACCACACGCGCTGCACACATCTGTTGCAGCCCGAAAACAGCATTAGCTCCCCAAGGGAGCTCCTGAGTCTTCAAGGAACACTTCATGGATCTACGCGAACGTATAAACAGCTCCAGGATGTCGCCATACCAATGGGCAATCATCGGAATGTGCGTCCTGCTCAATGCCCTCGATGGCTTTGACGTACTGGCAATGGCCTTCACCGCCAACGGAGTCACCAAGGAGTTCGGCCTTACCGGCTCCGAATTGGGCGTCCTGCTGAGCGCGGGCCTGATCGGCATGGCCATCGGATCCCTTTGCCTCGCCCCACTGGCTGACATCATCGGACGGCGCCCAATGATTATCGCCTCAGTCGGCGCAGCCGGCGCCGGCATGCTGTTGGCAGCAACGGCCGGCAACATGGCGCAGCTGGGCATCTGGCGCTTCCTGACAGGACTGGGCGTCGGCTGCATCCTTGCCTGCACCAACGTCATCGCCAGCGAATACTCCTCCAAACAACGCCGAGGACTGAGCATCAGCATCTATACCGCCGGTTACAGCATCGGGGCGACCCTTGGAGGTGCGGCAGCCGTCTACCTCCAAAGCCAGTACGGCTGGCGTTCCGTCTTCGTTTTCGGCGGCATCATCACCCTCAGCATTCTGGTTGTCCTGCTGTTCCTGCTACCCGAATCCGTTGACTTCCTCGTTACGAAGCGGCCCCGCAACGTCCTGGACCGCCTCAACCGGATCGCCCGCAAGACGGGGCACCCCGAAGTCACTGCCCTCCCGGATGTCCAAGCCGTCTCCAAGTCAAAAACCAACCCCATTTCCGATCTGTTGTCCCCTACCAACCGGCGGTCCACCCTTCTGCTCTGGGTGGCGTTCTTCACCACAATGTTCGGCTTCTATTTCATCAACAGCTGGACCCCACGGCTGCTGGTCACCGCAGGTATGACGGAAAGCCAAGGCATTACCGGCGGGCTGATGCTGACCCTAGGCGGAATATTTGGAGCCGTCCTCTACGGCGTCCTCGCGACCAAATGGAACAGCAAGATCGTCCTCGTGGGATTCACCGTTCTCTCGGCCGTAATGATGGTCGTCTTCATTTCTTCCGCCTCTGTGATCGTGCTGGCCTTGGGTGCAGGCGTCCTCGTGGGCATGCTGATTAACGGCTGCATCGCCGGCCTCTACACGCTTGCTCCTTCCCTCTACCCCGCGTCCGTCCGCAGCACAGGCGTCGGATGGGGCATCGGCATCGGACGAATCGGAGCCATCATTGCCCCGCTGATCACCGGGGCCCTGCTAGATGTATCCTGGTCAGCCGTACAGCTCTACCTCGGCGTCGGTGTCGTCGTGCTAATCAGCGCCGCCGCTGTTGGAATGATCCGATCCAAAGAAGCGGTCAAGAGTGTGCCATCCGTAGAAGAACTCACAGAAGCTTGACCACTATTGAGGATCCGGGACACAAATGAAAAGCCGCCGACTGAGCTCGATCGTCGTGCCCCGCGTGCCCCAACCCTGGTCGGACATGCCGGCAGGTCATTCATCAACCTGCCACCTAAATCCCAGCCACCGTTGCGGCGCTGGCTCTCGATGCATCCACTCGCGTCGAGAGCCAGCACCGTTAGCTGTGGGAAGTCTGCGCTTTGCCCTCGCTCACCGATCTCGAACCGACCATGGCCGAATCGAGGACGTCAGTTTGAGTTCTAGCGGTCGACTCTTCTATGTCTGTCAAGCCGCTTTCATCGCCGTTGCCGAGGTGTTGAGCGTGCGGTAGATACGGCGAGCCAGGTAGCGTTTGATGCAGCGGCGGATTTCCTTGTCGGTACGTCCTTCGGCGCGTCGCTTCTCCACGTACTCGCGGGTTTCGCCGTCATGGGTCATCCTGGTGATCGCGACCAGGTGCAGGGCGCTGTTCAGGGTCCTGTCACCGCCCCGGTTCAACCGGTGCCTGACCGTGTTCCCGGAGGACGCCGGGATCGGATTCACCCCGGCGAGGGAGGCGAACGCGGCCTCGTTACGGACCCGGCCCTGGTGTGACCACGCGGCGAGGCACTTCGCGGCGCTGATCGCCCTGAACCCCTTCTCCTCCAGCAACGGTGCGGCCTCGCTGACCTTGACCAGCTCATCCAACTGCTTCTCGTTGGCCGCCAGCTGCTCATCGAGCTCCAGGACGTGTTTGGCCAGCCGCACGGCCTCGTCACGGGCAATGGACAAGGAGATTTCCTCGTCGCGGGACCGCCACTTGGAGACCTCGGTGATCTGGGCGCCGGTGAGTTTCTTGCGGGCGTCGATGCCCAGGTCGTTGCTGCGCACCAGGGCGTTGAGCGCGTTGACCGACCGGGTGCGGTCCTTGGCCATGGATCCCCGCGCCGTGACCAGGATCCGCACGCCCTGGCGGACCCCGTCATGCAGGCGGGGTCGGCGCAGCTTGTCCACCGGCAGGGGCAGAACGGCCATGGCGATCTGGTGGGCGTCCAGGGCATCGGTTTTGCCCACGCCACGGCGCTTCTTGGCGTCCATGCCCGGCGCCTCGGCGACCGGGAATCCGTGGGTTGCCACGGTGCCGGCGAGGATCGCTCCGTAGGATGCGGCGCCTTCGATCACCCAGAGGGTATCGGCATTGCCATCGGTGCGGCGGGCGACCCAGGCAATGGCCCGGTTGATCCCGGCGGCGGTGGTGGGGAACTCGCGGGTTTCCAGCAGGGCGCCGGTAGTCGCGGCAAGGATCGCGTAGACGTGGTTGCGGGCGTGAGTGTCGACACCCACGACAAATGGGTGGGCATGCGCGACGATAGACATGGCGGTCATTCGTACCTTCCTCTTCACGGATGTGGTCATGGCCGCTGTCGGCCGGCACCAGTCCGGGTAGAGGTCACCAAGGGAACAGCAC
The DNA here is from genome assembly GCF_031456935.1 of Arthrobacter ginsengisoli. Classification (NCBI taxonomy): domain Bacteria; kingdom Bacillati; phylum Actinomycetota; class Actinomycetes; order Micrococcales; family Micrococcaceae; genus Arthrobacter; species Arthrobacter ginsengisoli. Next base: position 6,669 of record NZ_JAVDVQ010000004.1, read on the forward strand.
TGTGATGGGTCACGCCCCGCAAGGGGCGGACAATCTTCTGATCAAGCTACCGAGGTGGGCCGGACGGGTACCGGCCGGCCCACCACCGTGGACGGACAAGTCGATCGAATGACACCTGAGGGTCAGTTGCAACATGAGTCACGTCCACGGGGTGGAAGGGCCGGTACCTATCCTGCCAGCCAGTCCCAGACCAGCTAAGAAAAGTCTCACAGTTGCAACACACCGAGATTTGCGAGTTGCAACGACCCTGTTGTTTTTACGAATGAACCGTCCGGAAACAGGAAGTACGCGCCTAAGTAGAAAGTTCACATTATTCGGATTCAACCGTGGCGGCAGCGCGTCTGATGAAAGACACTCGGGACCCGGTGCTTGTGGGGTGTACGTGTCTCAACCGATCGTCTCGCAGTCCTCGGCTTGCGAGACGAGGTGCAATCCGATGAGGTTGCCTAAAGCGCATCTGCCTTGGGGCAGGTGTGGCTGCGGAACGCATCAAGAGCGGTCCCTGCCGCTAGCGGAAGCCTGATGCGAGACAGGGCAGTAGGGGCCGTCCAATTGGACCGCCCCTACTGGCATCTGATCACCGCTGCTTTGGGCGGCGGAGGAGAAAATACTTCCCAGCTCCACGTCATAGGCGGAACGGGCTGTCCTTGCCGAGCTTGGCGCCCACCTGCGCCCGGGCGCAGCTTCACGCATTGACGGAAGAATTGGTGAGGTTGCTCTAGCGCCTCCTTCCCACCATGAAAGGCGAACCCGGTGTGGCCCGCGGAGGTAGTTCAACCAGATCCCGGATACAACGGGCCTAACCTGGATTGAAAAAGTTGTGATTGAGTGGAGCATGGCTTCCCCCATAGAGGACTATGCGTTGCTATCGGATCTTCAGACTGGGCCTCTCATCTCCCGGGATGGCAGCGTGGACTGGCTCTGTTTCCCGCGCTTCGACTCACCGTCCGTGTTTAGCCGAATCTTAGGCACCGATGAGCACGGCCGCTGGCTGTTGGCGCCCAGCGAAGCAGGCGCTGCCGTTGTCGATCGGCACTATATTGACTCGACATTTGTACTCCAAACCATCTGGAAGACCAGTCGCGGAATCGTCCTAGTTACCGATTTCATGCCGTTGGGGGATAACGGTTCCTCCCTTGTCCGCCGTGTTACCGGGTTGGAAGGCAGCGTTGAAATGCGCCAGGAGCTTCGGATCCGCCCAGGATATTCAACGGTCTTGCCGTGGATGAGTCGTGTACGCGATAACGCGCAGACGGCGGCGCCAGTCCTGTTGGCCATGGCCGGTCCGGATGCTCTCGCACTGAGAGGACCTCATCTTCCGCATGCCCACGCGCACGGGCACGAGGGAGAATTCCCCATTTCTAAGGGCGAGCAGCTTGATTTCGAACTAACGTGGTTCCCTTCGCACCGCCCCTTGCCAGCAGCGGTTGACGTTGATGCCGCCCTCGAAGAAGCCACAGACTACTGGAGCCGCTGGGGAAGTCACTGCCGGCAGGACGGCGCCTACGGGGGTGCGGTAAAACGTTCGTTGTTAGTGCTGCGGGCCCTCACACATTTTGAAACGGGCGGCATAGTCGCAGCGCCCACGACGTCCCTCCCCGAGGATTTCGGCGGGCCGCGGAACTGGGACTACCGATACTGCTGGCTGCGCGACGCGGCCCTGACACTGGAATCGATGCTGACCCACGGCTACGAAACGGAGGCACTTCAATGGCGCAACTGGCTCCTGCGGGCACTCGCCGGCGATCCCGAACAGATGCAGATCATGTACGGGGTGGGGGGAGAGAGGGAACTTCCTGAACGCGAGCTGGCCCACCTCCCCGGCTACGAAGACTCCAAGCCTGTGCGGATTGGAAATGCCGCCGTATCCCAGTTCCAGGCTGATGTTGTGGGCGAAGTGATGGTGGCATTGGAAAGACTGCGTATGGCCGGAGGTAAAGAAGACCATTTCTCCTGGGCCCTTCAGCGGGCACTCTTGGGATTCGTCGAAAAACACATCGATGACCGGGACTTCGGTCTTTGGGAGATGCGCGGCGCCGCACAGTACTTCACCCACTCCCGAGTGATGATGTGGGCCGCGTTCAACAGCGGAATTCGGGCGGTTCGCATCCACGGATTATCTGGAGATGCTAAGAAGTGGGAGCACCTCCGTGAGCGGTTACGTGAAGAGATCATGCGCGAGGGCTTCAACCCGAGCATCAATTCCTTCACGCAGACCTATGGCGGAACGCAAACAGACGCGGCCCTGCTCGTTATGCCCCAGGTCGGTTTTCTCCCCTACAACGACAAGCACATGCTCAGCACAGTCACGCGGCTGGAACAGGAACTCCTGACGGACGACGGCCTGCTGCTGCGCTACCGGACTGAGAGCGGCGTGGACGGCCTGGAGCCGGGTGAGCATCCTTTTCTCGCCTGCTCTTTCTGGCTCGTGGAGCAGTATGCGCGCACAGGTCGACAAGTCGAGGCAAAGATCTTGATGGACAAGCTCGTGGGGCTTGCCAATGAGCTTGGTCTGCTTAGCGAAGAGTACGCAACGAACGAAAGGCGGATGGCTGGCAACTTTCCACAAGCATTCTCACACTTGACTCTGGTCAGGGCGGCCGATGCGATGCACGGGATCGACCGCCTCAGTCTGGCCGTCGACGCTCCGGTTTAGTGGCACATCGTCGGAGGTGCCTCGTTTTGGAGTAGAAACCAGCTCACGTGTTGCCAGCATTCTCGAGACAGAGTAGGAGCCAGCAGCGTGGTTGCCCGCAGGCTTGGGTACGACCGGCCCACCTACCGGGTTCTGCAGGGAGCGGCCACGATTGTGTTGATGTCGAGTTCTTCAGCTAACGCCTAGGCCAGCGCCAGAATGTGGTCTCGACTCAGACGCCCCCTCTTGTTGCCACGCTGCCTGGTCGAGACCTTCCAACACCAGGGTGTGTTCGCCCATGCGTATGAAGTGGTTTTCGCCCTTGACCTGGTGATGGATGGTGTCCTGTCCGAAGTGATGCTCTTCCAGGACCGAGTCCTCCTCCAGGAGCCCGAAAGGATTGTCAAGGTAGATCCGGCCGCCGTCGTTGGCGTCACGGTAGTTGCCAAAGGACACGACATGAGCCGGCTCCTGCCCGGTGACCATCCGGCTCATGTTGACGCAGTAACAACCAGCATCGAAAAGTGCGCCGCCGCCGAGCCCGGCATACCAGCGGATGTTGTCGTCACCGGCCGTATCGAAGGAGTGTGCGACGTGGACAAACGTTAGTTGGCCCACCGCGCCGGCTGCGAGCAGCTCCTGCAGTTTCTCGAACCGCGGGTGAAAACGGTACATGAAGCCTTCCAGGACGTGGAGCCCGGTCTCGTCGGCCTTGCGCGTAATCTCCTCGCACTCGGCGGCGCTCATCGCCAAAGGCTTTTCAGAAAGGACGTGCTTCCCTGCGTCCAGGGCTTTAAAAATCCATTCGAGGTGGAGCGCGTTCGGCAGCGCAATGTAGACAGCGTCGATGTCCGGGGAAGCGAGCAGCGCCTCATACGAACCAAACGCCTGTGGAATGCCGTGCTTATCAGCGTATTCCCTGGCCTTTTGCTCCGTGCGGGACGCAATACCTACAACCTCACCGTTTTTCGTTTCCTGCAACGCCGGAATTGTCTTGCGGACGACGCGGGCGGTGCCCAAGACGCCCCAACGCAATTTCTCGCTCATTGAACTCTCCATTTTTACAACCGACCCCGCCTTCGCAGCGTGCTGCGGCTGCCAAGCACAAAGTCCGCACCGCATTGCCGCGATCTCCAATGGATTGGGGTTTCGCCTGAACCTTTCGCAACGTACTCGCCGTGTACTTACCCAGCGTCAGGGCAGACTTCATTCGCTACCGACCGCCGCCACCGCAACCTGAACCCCCGCGTCGCCAAGACGTGAACATTGTTCCCGCGCCGGGCCATGAGTTCCTTGAGCAGGGTCTGTGCGTGGTCGGCCTCGCAGATGCCGTCCACGGCGGTGACGGCATCGAGGCATCATCCGCTCCAGGGCGGCTTCGGGAGCGGTCCAACGAAGCTCTAGCTGACGCTGCGCGGCTGGCCGGCCAGGTGTCCACTTCGATGCCCTCGGACCAGTTGGGCTGTCATAGCTGCCCACATCCGTGCAAGTGCATCCTGGCCATCATTGAGGTTAGATCAGGCCAGAGCATGCTCCATTTTGCTGGAGCCGGTGGTACGACGAACCCTTCGACGGCTGGTTGTCCACAGTGCAGGCTATGTGTGGAGCGATCATTCGAGGCGCGCGGTCGCGGTAGAGGTGCCCACGAAGAGTTTCCAAGGCATGGCTTGGAGGGCTATCTGCTTTCCGGCATATTTTGTGGGTGAGTAGATCCCCCCCATGAAGCGGCCGGTGTTAGTTGCGATGATCACATCGTTCTGGTCGACGAGGCACGTATTCGGAGGTAGTGCCCGAAGGGGCGATTCGAGCTGGCTCTGGATTCCTCGGACAAGTACATCTGCAGCCACGATCCCGACCATTTGCTCCCCCACGAAAGCCGCTTTGCTGAAGGTGATGATGTTTTCGTTGCTCCCATTGGCGTCCAGATATGCATGGCTGATGTGGATGGCGCCGTCGCCGTAGTCCTCGGGCCGCCAAGTCGCGGTACCACCCTCATATAGGTCCCAGTCAATCACGAGCCGCTGAAGTGAGTGAGGTCCTGTCGGCGCGTGGCACCACGCGGCGCCCGCAGGGCTGAATGAGGATTCAGGCAGGAAGCCTGCTCCGTACAAAAGTGGAACAGCCCCCTCGAGAGTCCGTCGCGAAGCGTCGTAGATAGCGTCCAGGTCAGAGATGTCCCCTTGGCGCTGTGAGCCGAGCTGAACGCGAACCGCGTGTTCAATCGAACGGATCGAAGATGAGGCCGTATCTGCCAGTAGCTCAGTGAAGGATTCGATAGACGCTACTTCATGTTCCTCCCTGTCGGGGTCAGGAAATGATTCTTCGCGTGATGCATCGGCGCCCATGCGCAGGTCGAGAACCCGGTTCATATCCGAACGTACATGCTCCTCGGCCAGAGCCCGGGCGAGAATCCCATCTCCGGACCGAATCGCCTCCACGATTGCGACATGCTCTGCTGCCGCGCTGCTGTGTCCGCCAGGGACCGCCCAGATCAGCGGCCCGACCTCGGATTGCATCGCCATCTCCTCGCGTGTGAGCCTCACGGAGCCCGAGCTTGCAGCAAGCTCGATGTGAAACCTGCTGTCAGCGCGAGTCGCATGCGCAGAATCTTCAGACGACTCGACCTTTACCGCCATGGATGCCAGGCGCCCAAGAGAAAGCCGCCCACTCCGCTCCGCAGCGGCAGCAGCTGCCGAGCCCGCCAAGAAGGCCCAGTAGTCACGGATGTCTCGCAGGTCATCAAGAGAATAGGCCATGAGCGACTCGCGCTCCGCCTTGATGATGTCGCCGGTATTGGCCTTGACGAAGCTTCCGCCGCCCTTGCCCCGCCGCGTCTCGAGCAAGCCGCGCCCCCGCAGCTCGGCCAACGCCGCGCGAAGGGTTAGAGTCGACACGCCCATCTTGGCTGCAAGCTCGCTTTCGCTGGGCAACTGGGTCCCGTCTTCAAGCACTCCGAGCTCGATGGCATGCCTGAGGCGCCTCCCGACCTCCTCCCCTCGATCAAACGTGGCCAAGGGCGCGAATGCGAGTTGCTCTCTCCACGTGGTCATGGACCACTGCTCCTTCGTCTAGGCACGCTTCGCTCCGCCACCTTCATTATCTGTCCTTTAACCGCCAATGTCCATTGACATGTAAGGTTAAAGGTATGATAGTTAGGGTATAGCCGCAGAATCGAGACCAACCTTCACCGGGTTTGAAAGGAATGTGATCCGCATGACGCGAGACGAAGCCTATGCCGGTTGTCCTTCGGACTCCTACGTGGAGTTCTACGGAGGCCAATGGCTTGTCGTTCCGCTCGAGCCTGTTGAGCAGCCCTCCTTTTTCACCTGTCTGCCTGGCAACAGGCGGGGCGCGCGTTACTAAATCTGACGTCTTTGACCAACCGACCAACTCGGCCTGTCAGCGGTAAGTGCAGAAAGCCCCGTCTATCCGTCACACTTGCGGATTGAACGGCTGCGGCCTTTGGTCGAACGCTCAACGCCATGATGCTGTCTACCGGAGTGGCTCCGGGACCGAAGCCAGCGAAGAGACCGTCCCCGCGGAGTCCTACCGGAGTCTTCCGAATGCGGTGACAGCCTCGATGAATCCGCTAGCAGGGCATGTGCGAGGTCGGCGACTAACGTCTCATCGTCCCAAAAACTGCGTCCAATGAGGTGGTCAGATCGATGAACACCACAACCATGCGTGTGGTGACGCGTTCGCCCACGCGAAGGTTTTCAAATGTGGGATGGCCGGGGGGTTTGGTTTCAGGAAGTGCGGAAGTGCGGGACGGCGCCGGCTCTGAGGCCGCCCGGCTGCACATCGCCACTCCCATGCAGCCAGAACTGTGGCCCTAGAGGAACTCAGCTCGGCCTTCCATTGCAGAGGACGCCAGTGCATGCTCGCGGCGCGGGATCCGCCCGGCCGCTTTCGCCTGCCTGCCGGCGATAACGGCGTGTTTGAAGGCTTCTCCCATGAGCGCAGGGTTCTGCGCCCGGGTCACTGCCGTGGCCAGCAGCACGGCGTCACAGCCCAGTTCCATCCCAAGGGCGGCATCAGAGGCGGTACCGATGCCCGCATCCAGCACCACAGGCACAGAGGCGCGCGACACGATCAGTTCGATGTTGTGCGGGTTGAGAATTCCCAGGCCCGCACCGATCGGGGAGCCGAGCGGCATGACGGCTGTGGCTCCCAGGTTCTCCAGACGCAGCGCCAGGACAGGGTCGTCGTTCGTGTAAGCGAAGCCTATGGAGCGGCGCCGTCCCTAGTCAGGAGCCTGATGCGGGTTCAAAATACGCGCAAGAAGTCAACCAGCCCCGTAAGCGTTGCGTGCGTAGTTCAGACGCCGGCCTTGAGGAGAAGTGCGTCAATCATCATGAAGAACTGGGCGCGGTGACCGGTGGCCTTCGGGTCGGTCATGTATTGGATGGCGGCGCCGTCGTAGATCATGAGAAAGAGCCTCACCAGCGTGGGGAAGTCGATGAGGCAGTTGTCACCGTTGCTTTGGGCGGCGGCGGAGAAGATGTTTCCCAGTTCCACTTCATAGGCGGGATAAATTTTCGCGGCCAGCGGGCTGACGGCGGCATTGCGTGTTGCCCACAGAATGAGTTCGATCTCGGACAGTATGCTTGCGGGCTCTTCCTCCAGTGCGCGCCAGTAGCCTTCGGCCACCTGTTCCAGGGCCTTACGGAGTCCCAGATGGATCGCGGCGTCACTGGAAAAACGGCTCAAGTTCTTAAACCAGGCCTCTGCGGCCGCGTCCATAAGTTCTTCTTTATTGCTAAAGCAATAATACGCCGTAGCCAAGGGAGCGTTAACCTCCTTGGCGATAGCCCTAATGGTCACCGACTGAACACCCTCACGGCGCATAAGTTCGACCGTCGCTGCAATCAGCTGTTCTTTTCGTTCTTCAGCGGATACCCGCATAGCTCACTCTCCAGTCTCCCGTTTTGACCCGACAGGGACACTTCCTTAAAGACTATTGCTTGAGTGTCAAAAAGATGTTCAAGATCTCTGTTCAGAACGATTGACTTGAACATTCGTCCATGGAAAAGTAAGCACACTGCAGTGATCTACATCACGATGATGCGATGTCACTTAGATCCAGCAAAGCATGTAGTAGTGCAGACTCCCCACTGAAGAAACGGTGAAGACACAATGGCCACAGCCACCCCTCAGCCCCCGACGATGACGACGGGGGAAGCGATAGATTTCTGGCCAGCGCAGGCCCTGGCTCCTATGAAGGACCGGTGGCAGGGCCTCCGCTGCAGGTTCATCAACTCCCATCCTGAAGGCCCCTGGGACGACTTCATACTTTCGGAGTGGGAGCTGGAGGCCTGCGCCTGGGAAGACTTCCACCCCCACACCGAGACAAACTACGTGCTTGAAGGTGAACTCCACATCGAGAGTGGAGGAGAGGTCGTCATCCTCAAGCCGGGCGATTCGGCACGCGTAAATCCCGGACGAAAGGGCAGATACTGGGCACCCGTCTATGCGCGGATGGTCACCATCTACGGCCCCAACCCCGAAGGTGCGGAATCGCATTCCTTCCAATACCTCGAAATCTGAGCCCGGGCAATTATCTCCGACCTCATTGGTCACTACACCTACAGTAACTACACCTGCCCCGCGATAAGAACAAGCTAAAACCTCTTAGCCGGCAACTGGGACTGTGGCGCACCACCCCTCTCGCTGGGTGCTTGAGACAAACGTGTTCACGCCAACCGAAAATAGAGCCAGCGACCATTGTGGAAGCACTCGATGCGGTAGCTCGTCAGGATCGTGGGTGTTTCCCGCGGAGCGGTTGATCAGGCGCCGAAGTACCGGCGGGCAGCGGGTGTGTCGAGTTTTGATGCATTTTCTCCCGGGGTTCGGGAGTTGTTGGTGAAGACGCCGACGATGCCGGCCGCGACGCGGACGGAGCAGGTGGCTGCTCTGGTTCCGCCGGTGCTGTGAATGAGAACCCGGTCCCTGCGGCGCGGCGTTCTTCCGGGTTCCGTGCATGCGGCCGGGCTGCTGGTGCATCAGGGCAAGGGCTGTGAGCGTGGGGGCAGGCTAGTGCGTGCGGCGAAGAGGCCTCCCATTGCTCTGGATCCTGGCCAAGTGACCGATTCATCGCCGATCTGCTGACCGCCCGCGATCGTTCGATGGCGCTGTCGATGCAGCTGGGCGGACTGCGCGCGTCAGAGGTACGACTGCTGCCACTGCCTAGTTGATTTTGGTCTGCGGCGGGTCAGGGTTACGAGCAAGGGCGGAAAGGAACGAGTCGTGCCGGTCGAACCGTCATTATTCACGGAACTGGCGTCTTACCTGGCGCCGAGCATCCGGCCGGCCGCACTGCCGGTGAATGCTTTGAGATGTTGAGCGGACCCACCACCGGCCATGCCCTGACCGAAGACGGGTTGCTGCTGACCTTCCGCACCCACCGGCTGAGGCCCGACACCCCGCACGGGCGTCGGCCGGCTGCACTATACCCATGGCACGGAACTCGCGTGCCCGGGGACCGAACTGCTGGTGCTGCGCGATCTCATGGGCCGCACCAGCTATGTCCATCCGTCGGCAACAACGCTGGCCGACGAGTACGCGGCGCCCAGATCTCGATTGAAGTCATGATGTCTACTGCCAGAAAACCCGTCCTCTCGCCGGCGCCCGGAGGACAGATCTGTGCGAGGACCACTTCCGGTTCGTCGCGCCCATACGGAAACCTGCCCGGAGCGGCGATGACCAACTTGTTCCGTGTCGGGGAGCGTGCTTTCCGCGCTCTCAGGCCTTGGGCTGGTAGCCATGAAACGGGGTGAACATCAAAACGCAAAAGACGAACAGGGTGGGCGACTTCGTCGCCCACCCTGTTCGTCTTGCTGTCGACACTCCGTGGCGCGGACGACCGTCCTGCCGCCATCTCCACAGGTGCTACATCGCAGGCTCCGCCTATACGGGGGAACCGGTCGCCGGTGGTACCGGCGGGGTGATGAGCGAAGGGTGGTCGTACTCGTTCGAGAAGGCCAGGAAGCCCAGGTGGGCCTCGTAACGGACGAGGACGTCTTCCATGATCTGCTGCTGGGTCACGCCCATCAGGTCATAGCCCTCGGAGCCAGTCTGCGCGAAGACTTCCACACGGTAGTAGACGTCGGATTCACGGTGCATGCCCCGGCCGAATTTCGGCACGGAAGCTTCTACAGCCTGGAGCTGATAGTGGAAATCGCGGTGGTCCGGGATGGTGACCACGAGCACATGGCTTGAGACACCCGTGTTTTCGTCCGGGATGGTGTCCAAGGTTGCGTCATGGCCCTGCTTGGTGAACTCCTCGAGGGCTTCGGCCAGCGCCGGCTGCGCCGTGACTTCGATGAACCGTGCGGCCTCGTCCTTGGACGGGTAGGAACGAATCCGTGCCAGCCGCTGGCCCCAGGTGCGGTCCGCCACATGGCCGCCGTGCACCGCCATCGACTGCCGACGCAGCACCCGACCCTCACGTTCGGTCCGCTCCATCCGCAACGCCTTGGTGAAGGAGACCATGACCAACCAGGCGATGATCGTCACTGGCAGGGCGAAGATCAGGGTGGCGTACTCCATGGTGGTCACGCCGCCGGCCACCAGCATGGCGATGGTCAGCAGAGCGGTGACCAGCGCCCAGAAGATTCGCAGCCACTTGGCGCCGTCCTGGGACGGATTCTGGATGGTGGACGAGAAGTTGGACATCATCATGGCGCCGGAGTTGGCGCTGGTGAGGTAGAACAGCATGCCCGACAACGTGCCAAGCCCGATCAGGAGAGGGGCGCCGGGGAACATCCCGAGCAGCGCGTACCAACCCTGCTCCGGGCTGTCCACCGCCAGTTGGGCGAACGCTGTGTTGCCGCCCAAAACCTCGTGCATGGCGCTGTTCCCGAAGATGCTCACGACCAGGAAGTCGCACAGCACCGGGAAGGTGATGGCGGCGATGACAAACTCCCGCAGCGTCCGGCCCCGCGAGATGCGGGCCAGGAACAGTCCCACAAAGGGACCCCAGGCCAGCCAGAAGGCCCAGAAGAACAGGGTCCAGCCGCCCATCCACTCCGAGCCGCCTTCCTGGTACGCGAACGTCTGCAGGGTGCGTTCGGGCAAGGTGAAGACAAAGCGGCCGATGTTTTCCACCAGGGAGTTGAGCAGGAACGAGGTCTGGCCGGTCACCAGGATGTACAGCAGCAGGGCCGCCGCGCTCCAGATGTTCAGCTCAGCGATCCAGCGGATCGCTTTGTCCACGCCGGACGTGCACGCCGCGATGGTGAGCACGACGGCGACAATCACCAGCGCGATCTGCAGGGCCAGGCCCTGCTCGAGACCGAACATAATGGCGAAACCAACGTTCAGCAGCACGACGCCGATCCCCATGGCCGTGGCCACACCAAAGACGGTGCCCACCAAGGTGACGATGTCGATCGCGTCCCCGAGCCCGCCCCGGACCCGTTTGCCCAGCAGCGGATACAAGGCCGACCGGATGGACAGCGGCATTCCCCACCTATAGGCGAAATAGCCCATGGCCATGCCAAGGAGCGCATACATGGCCCAGCCCGCCACGCCGTAGTGGAACATGGTCCACACCACGGCTTCGTGGGCTGCCTCGGCCGTCTGGCCTGCGCCCGCCGGCGGTTTCATGTACTGCGTGATGGGTTCGGTCACGGAGTAGAACAGCATGTCGATTCCCACACCAGCGGCGAACAGGTAGGCCACCCAGGTGAAAAGCTTGTACTGCGGACGCGAGTGGTCCGGGCCCATCCGGACCGAGCCCACCTTTGACAGCGCCACCCACAGCACAAACCCGATCACCGCAGTGACGGTGACGACGTAGAACCAGCCGAGGTTCTCCGCGATCCAGAAAACCACCGTCTTCATGGTTCCCTTCGCACTGGTGGGCGCCAGCATCGCCCAAATAGAGAAAGCGATGACGATGGCTGCAGCAATGATAAGGACGCGCCAGTTAACCCTGGGGCCGCGGTCCTTATTCAGTTCGGCGGGGGCCGTGTCAGGTTCTTGGTCGATGATGCTCATACAAAGGTCCAACTCCAATTCTTGGTCTCTGCTGCGTGAAACGCAGCACATCATGATGGTGTTCGCGGCCTTTTGCTGGTCGGTCAGGTTGAAATCCCGAGGCAGAGGTGCCGCTCGAAGTACTGGCAGGGAGCAGCCACCCGCAGATGCCTTCAAGGCACAGGCCGGGGACGCCTTTCCTGCTTATTCGAGGGTCTCCAGCAACGAGACTTCGGCCGGAACTTCCAATCTGATGCCGCTACGAGCCAGGTTCACAGCGAACCGTTGGCCCTCGTCCATTTCGGCCACGCCGAAGGCGTATATATGCAGCGGGCCAGTCAGCCAACCAAAATCCCGGACATGCGGGAGGATACTGTCCAGGAGGGCAGGCCAGCCCACAGACGTAGAAGTCGGTTCCGTCCGGGTCGCGAAATCTTAATGCGGGAGGTGAAAACTGAACCCGGTCACCGACAACAGGATGCACCGCCAGGGAGCGGCCAGCACCGCCTTTGGTTTGACGACGGAGCTGACCTATTCGGAAGGGGCGCTGCCTGAAGCGTGAGCGAGTGGGCAGTTAATACGGAACAAAAGAAGGCAGCGGATAACGGCCACCCGATTCGGGCACCGCGCCTGTTGCCGGCGGCATGGACGCGGAACGCATGGGTGGTCCTTACGGGTTGAAGGTGCGGTCGCCGGCGAAGAACCCCAGGCCGTACTCGGGGGTCTCGAACTTCACGGTGGTGCCCTTGGGGAAGAACAGCACATCGCGTTCCTTGGCGTGCGTGACTTCTCCGGTGGTCTGGTCCGTGAGGATGAATTCGCCCTTGATGACAACCTTCATCTCGTCGTAGGTGTACGTGTACACCAGCGGCTCGGACGCCTTCAGCTCGAAGAAGCCGGCGCACATGACCGAGCCCTCAGGGTTGTGCAGGGAGTCGCCGATCGCGGCGACCGTCCCCGGCTCGTTCATCGACGGCAGGCCGATGAAGCCGTTCTCTACCTTGTGGATGGATCCGGCCTTGCTCAGTGTTCCTACGAGCGTGGTTTCCATGGTCTCTCCTACTAAGAGTGTTGTGAAATATTCGTCAGCGCTGTTCGTCGTCGTCAGAGCTGGTCAATCTTGGTTGATATAAGACTGCGTTGAAGAACGGGGCTGGAACGCCGCTGGGGGGCTCCGTGAGGGATCGCCTGCAAACCCGAAGTTTGGCTTTTGTACCGACCGGCCGAGCTCTGCTTTGAGCCCTGCCGATGTGAGGCCAGTCACTTTGTTCGTCCCACAAACTTTGACATGAACAGAAGTTCAAGTCAATCGTTCAGTGCAAAGATTTCAAACCTCTTTCTGCCCAAGCAATGGCGGCAAAGAAGGCTGCAGATGGTCGCGCCGCATCGCGGATGGGATCCGACTCAGCTCGGCCAGTTGCGCGCAAGGACGCGCAAGGAGCTGCCGCCGAGAGCATTACGTTCCGCAAGAAGCCACCTCCGGACGCTGGCGACAGCAAGGGCAGCCCCGACCCCGGACGAGTGAAGACTCTAAACCTGATTGTCCGGGCGCCTCTTCAGCCGATGTGATGACCTCGCCCCTGTTCAGCTTTTACAGACGAAATCCAGGAGCAGTGGGGGACGGTCCGCCGACGCTCCCGCCGACATCCTTCCCGGCAAGACTCCGAACGATGCTGGAGCAGACTTGACCACTGCAGCATTGAGCAAGGCCGAGCAGAGCGCCGTCCATCGTGGCCCTCACCTTGGGCGAGGGCCACGGTGCGGGACTGAAGGTGGTGGTGGCCGCAGTGCCGGATACGCAGAGCACTGCCGAGTGGCCAGCCCGTGGCGGTCGGGCTGGTGGGTAGCCGAGCAAACCTCTCCAAACGAGGGGGGCCGCGCTGTATTTCGCCGAGCAACTCCTTTCGCCTCGCCGGCAATCAAGAGCACAGCGACCCCTTCACGCGGGCCAACCCAAGCTTTACGGCTGCAGGTCAATTTCAAAAAATCTAACATGAACGCTTGACTAGAACATTTGTCCATGTAACTGTTGTCACAGCACGGTGATCCACCTCACTATGACGCGATGTAACTGACATTCACCGGGCAAGTCTTTAGAGAAGATTTCCGACTATTGAAACGGTTGAAGCCATGAATGATGCAGGCACCATTCAGTCCCCGACAGCGACGACGGGGACTGCAATTGATTTCTGGGCCGCGAAGCCCATGGAGGCTCTGGGCGGCGACTATGGGCGGCTGCGCTGCCGGTTCATAAATGCTCATCCAGTGGGCAGTTGGGATGACTTTGTCCTCTCGGAATGGACGCTGGATTCCTGCGCCTGGGAGGACTTTCACCCGCACAGTGAAACCGCTTTCGTACTGGAGGGCGAACTCCATATTGCGAGCCAGGGCAAGACTGTCATCCTGAGGCCGGGCGATTCGGCCCGGGTCAATCCGGGCAGCCTGGGCCGGTACTGGGCACCCGTCTATGCGAGGATGATCACCATTTATGGCCCCAACCCCGAAGGCCTCGAATCGCACTCCTTCAAGTACTCCGAAGTCTGAGCCTGACGTACCCCTAATGACCGCACGCCCGGCAACGCCGAAACCCTTCAGCGCCGCGTCTCAGGGCGCTCCGGCCTGCAATGCAACAAAACTCTGTCAGCAGCAGAAGTTCCCCTAGCTCCTCGAAAGGCAACAAAATGACACATCAGACAGCCTCAATCTCCGCAACCCTCATCCGCGACGCGCAGAACGTCACGGAGCTGGAGGCCTGGGGCCCCTGCCCCGAAGCGACCGGCCAGCAGATGGACACCCGCGGAATCTATCTGTGGAAAGACGGGAACGGTGCCGAATCCGGTATCTGGGAATGCACCGCAGGACCCTCCCGCTGGGTACTGGAGACGAACGAATTTGTGCACGTTCTTTCAGGCTCGATGACCATCACGCCCGACGGCGGCGAGCCCGAGTTCGTTGGCCCCGGGACTACCGTCTTCATCCCCCGTGGCTGGAGCGGTAACTGGGAGATTCACGAGGCGCTGCGCAAACTCTACGTGATCTTCTAATCACGAATAAAAGCTATCAACAGAGAACCATTCCAAAACAAAGATGAACGGTTCCGGCAAAGATAAAAAGTTCTGACAAAGACTAGTCAGAGTTTCATAACACCACTCACAGGAGAGATCATGGAAGCCACAGCACTAGGAACGTTCACCAAGGCCGGATCCATCCACAAGGTGGAAAACGGCTTTATCGGACTGCCGTCAATGAACGTCCCGGGAGTCGACGCCGCCATCGGCGACTCCCTCACCCACCCCAACGGTTCAGTCATGAGCTCCGGATTCTTCGAGCTCAAGGCCTCCGAGCCCTTGGTCTACACGTACACCTGTGACGAAATGAAGGTCGTCGTGAAGGGCGAGTTCATCCTCACCGACCGCGCGACAGGCGAGGTGACCCACGCCAAGGAACGCGACGTACTGTTCTTCCCCAAGGGAGCAGAGATTACCTTTGAAACCCCCAACTACGGTCTCGGCTTCTTCACCGCTCACGGCTCCATGTCATCTTAAGGAGCCCTACGCGACCGGGGCATAGCCGGGCCATCAGGCGGCGGTTATGAACCAGATCGCAGGCATCGCCACGTTGGCCCTGCAGCAACAGCTATCCATCACGTGCTGTTGCTGCAGGGGCAACGGCGTCCGCGGCGCGCATCTGGCGGTGATCCTCGCTAGGACCACAGAAGAACACCTGACTTGAACAAGTGTCATATCAAAGTAATTACAACATAGCGAGCCACGTCACAAGAAAGTGTTGACCATGAGTAGTCAGACAATCGAGTCCCTGGAAGTCCTCGTCGACAGGCCTGAGGAACTTTACGAGTTGCTCAACGAGGCAGAGGCCCTGCTCCGGCAAGCAGCAATGGCCCGTGGGTCTGCCGGCATTAGGGTCACCCGGCATGATCTTGCCCGGTACACATTCGAACTCAGCGACACGGTTCCGTTTGGCGAGACCTGGGAGCAGACCGGCCGGTGACCCGTCGTCGCGGGCCTCGCTACCCGATTGGTCCGTGCCGCAACGATGACCCCCTCCTAGCGGACACGCCCGGGCTCAGCCTGCGTCCCGTCCACCCTTTCAGCCATCGTCATCGAACTCAAAACAGGCAAGTTCCAGCCTGAGTACGCTGGCTGACTCAACTTTCGCTCTTACGGGGATTGACAGTGGCACAGCCATGACCCATTTCACCGGCAACTCCTCCATTGAGAGGTTCCCCGCCCGCCTTCCGCTTGAGTCAGTCCACTAGATGCTGCAAAACAAACAACGAGGAGAGAATTGTGACTTCAGGGATGAATCGAGTAGAAGTTTCCGGCTGGGACGATGTCCAAGTTGGAGACAAGGTGCAGCTGGTCGGCAGCGGTCGCCCAGAGCATGTCGGATTAGTGGACGCCCGGACAGCGGACGGTGACATCATTTGGGTCCACGACCCTCTTGACGGCCGCCGTCTGTTCCACATACAGGATGGCTACGAATTACAGCTGGCCGCATCATGACCGAACCGTGTTCTGATAACCGTCACTACTGCTCAGGACCGGAAGCCGGCTAGCTGCCATGCCGGTTAACGCAATGCCTCTTTCCAGAATAATTATGGCTTGGCCTAAGGTCAGGCGGCGTCCGCGCCTCCCAGCTTGGGTTTTAAGGGATGATTCGACACTGAAATTCGCGTCTGTGGTGCAGGAACTTATACCGCCATGGCAAATGGCGCCCTCTGACCTCGGCATAGTCAGACGATAGGTCATTTCCTTGCAGGGTGTGGTGTCCCATACGGTGTGACGGGTTTGGCCAGCCAGCCCGCTAATCCCATCATGGCGATTCGGATGGTAGTAAAAATTGCATCTACGGAAACCGGCTGGCCCGTTTGTCTGCGGAAGCAGGTTCCAACAGTACTGTTCTCAGTCAGGATAGTCGTAGAAATGGAGAGTTCGATGAGCGAGAAATTGCGTTGGGGCGTCTTGGGCACCGCCCGCGTCGTCCGCAAGACAATTCCGGCGTTGCAGGAAACGAAAAACGGTGAGGTTGTAGGTATTGCGTCCCGCACGGAGCAAAAGGCCAGGGAATACGCTGATAAGCACGGCATTCCACAGGCGTTTGGTTCGTATGAGGCGCTGCTCGCTTCCCCGGACATCGACGCTGTCTACATTGCGCTGCCGAACGCGCTCCACCTCGAATGGATTTTTAAAGCCCTGGACGCAGGGAAGCACGTCCTTTCTGAAAAGCCTTTGGCGATGAGCGCCGCCGAGTGCGAGGAGATTACGCGCAAGGCCGACGAGACCGGGCTCCACGTCCTGGAAGGCTTCATGTACCGTTTCCACCCGCGGTTCGAGAAACTGCAGGAGCTGCTCGCAGCCGGCGCGGTGGGCCAACTAACGTTTGTCCACGTCGCACACTCCTTCGATACGGCCGGTGACGACAACATCCGCTGGTATGCCGGGCTCGGCGGCGGCGCACTTTTCGATGCTGGTTGCTACTGCGTCAACATGAGCCGGATGGTCACCGGGCAGGAGCCGGCTCATCTCGTGGCCTTTGGCAACTACCGTGACGCCAACGACGGCGGCCGGATCGACACCAGCATTGCGGGCATGCTGCGCTTTCCCGGCGGCGCAACCGCGCTATTTGATACGGGGCTGAACCTCGAGCGCCGCAACTTCCTGGAACTCACGGGCACCGGGGGCCGGCTCTACCTTGACAATCCTTTTGGGCTCCTGGAGGAGGACTCGGTCCTGGAGGAGCATCACTTCGGACAGGACACCATCCATCACCAGGTCAAGGGCGAAAACCACTTCATACGCATGGGCGAACACTTCGCCGACAGCGTCCTCAACGGAACACCGCTCCGCTACGATCTCACGGACGCGGCAAACAACGCGCGGGTGCTGGAAGGTCTCGACCAGGCAGCGAGGAAGCAAGAGGAGGCGTGATCCAGAGCTCCTAGCACTCACCGCTACCGGGATCGGGGCCAGATCGCTGGCCTCAGCGCAGACGCCATTACCCAAGTCTTCGATCTGAGCATTGGCCTGCTCATCCTCCCCGTGCTTGTGCCCAGAGCAGCAAGCGCACCACAGACTCGACTCCCGCGACCTACGCGGGAACCCCAGTTAGCAAAGGACCCACTATGGCGTCTCATGACCACTTCGCCCGGCCCATTAAAGAGCGCACGTCGGAGCTGCGCAGCGCGACGTTCGGGGCCCGCACCGTGACTGTCCTGCACTGCACTGCCGTACTGTTCGACTGCGACGGGGTGCTCGTCGATTCGGACAGCGCCGTTGTGCGTTCCTGGACCCGATGGGCGCATGAGATGAACCTGGACCCAGAAGAAGTCCTCCCTACCGTTTATGGACGACGATCGCTCGATACCGTCGCACAATTCATCTCCCCGTCGAAGCGCTCAGCCGCCGTGGAGCTGATCGACGCACTGGAAATCGAAGACGCAGCTACCGCCACCGAGATCCCCGGCGCCGCCGAGCTTCTGGCAGCAATACCCCCTGGCCGGTGGGCTACAGTGACCTCCGCGTCACGCGACCTGGCCCACGCCCGCCTGTCGGCCGCCGGGCTCACCGCTCCCGAGGTACTGGTAACGGCCGGCGACGTCAGACACGGCAAACCGCACCCCGAAGGCTACCTGGCCGCAGCACAACGTCTTGGCGTGTCGGCAGATCAGTGCGTCGTGGTGGAAGACGCCCCGGCCGGCATTCGCGCGGCGCGCGCCGCTCAGGTGCGACACGTCCTTGGCGTCGGCAGCCGTGACATCGGCGAACACCAGCCGGACGCCTTAGTCCCTGATCTGCGGTCCGTGCGCTGGACCAGTGCCGGCCTCGAAATCCAGTAAAAAAAATATTAGGTACACCCCACCCTGACGTCAGGAAGTCCCGCAAACATCGTCAGAATAGGGTCCAAAAATCGATTCCTGCACACTCATGCTGGGCAGTCTCAGAAGCAAATCTGACAGAAAAGCCCACACGAACATCAAGGGACCACTCCCCTGAGTCCGCTGTCGCGCTGTCACTAGGTCTATTCACCACCTCCAGCCAGCCCCGCCGCCCACCGAAGGACCGCGGCCAACGACTGAGGTACGACCGGGAGACCCTCAAATGGTGAAGCTCCGGTCAAATAGCGGTTGACCGGAGCTTCGGTGCGTACCTGAACCTTATGAATCCCTGTGAAGAAACCGGATAGCACAACGTCCCCTGCAAAGACGATCTAAGCGGCATGCAGCAATGTCGACCGGCGAGGCCTTTCTAATCGCTTTGTATCAACTCGGAGTCCGGTTCGGCCCATTCGAGGACGGCGACAATGGGTCCCTCGTTGGGGAGAGCCTCTTGTTCGGCCGGGGGAAGCTTGTCGTAGGTGTAGGCGGCGACGGCCATCGGTGAGGTGGAACGTCCCAGGCTGTACCGGACGCTCCGGTCATTCTTGGTGCCGCAGATGATATTCGGGCTGGAACTTGCCTGTCTTGAGCTCGATGACGACGCAGCCTGTTAACCGCACTAACGACCCGCGACCCGGGTCGAGGGATCTAGGCGCAGCCTGCCTGGCATGAGGACCCCTGTCATAAGACCGGAAAGTCTGTCACTACCGGAGTCTGTGAGTCCCTTCCTGCAAGCCGATAGCGGTCGTTATGACAGTCGAAGGATGTGGTCGCATCGATCGAGCGAGTCGCCTGGCCGTCCCGGCCCCGTGTAGAGGCACGCTGTCCGATCCGCATCCCGGTCAGTGCGAAGAGAAGGATCGGGGCAGGCTGGCCACATCCGGGGCCGCGGCACAAAACCAACACCGGCAGGCATTGCTTGGATCACATTTCGTCTATGGTTGTCCGGGGCGCCACAGCGTCGTGGCACCCGACTTAGAGCGGAGAGACTTCGTGACGACAGACAAGCTTCGAGTACTGGTCCGGGTGGACCTCGAGTGCGCAACGGCCCAGGTTTCCGCGCAGGGCCATGTCACTTCCAAGAGCGTCCGCGGCCTGTACGACGTGATGAAGCGCGCCAACTCGCTCACTGCGGGCATAACCCTGGAGCTCGATATGACCCGGGCCCGGATCGAGCCCGACGCGTTGGAAGAACTCCGGACCTGCTCGCGGTCCCACCATCTGCCTGCCCGTGTCGATCCGTTCCAGTCCGACTACAGACTGAGCATCCTCGCCCCCGACAATGCTGCGGCCCCGGCAACAATGGCCGCCCAGGCGGCCTGACCCACCACACTGGGATCATCGGAGCCATCCGTTGACTGAACGCACCGCACGCTCGTGGATGGTCCCGGCGCTGGTCCACGCGGCGCTCTCCACGGCGGTCGTCAGTTCGCGGGGCATGCTGCTGGTTCCCGGGCCGGCTGCCGGGCATCCTGACACTTCCCAATCGGATCGAAGTGGCAGTCCCGGCTGACCTGGCCGGGCCCCTCCCCCTGCCTTACCGACCCACCGGGGCCGTCCACCGCCCCGAGCCCCGCAGAAGGACCCATATTGGGCAAGTACTTTCCAAATGGAAAGTACTTACGTAGAGTGATCCCAGTTCCAGGGCCTACTACTGAGGAGAACCCAATGACCAACGAAGCGCACCCCAACCTGCATGAGCAACTGGAGGCAGCCGAAGCTGGCGGAGGCGGGGGAGCACGCATATCGCGCTCGGCCGACCTATTCGGAGGCCGCTTCGCCCTGATGATCGGTACTCTGATGGCGCTGTATCTTCTTGTCGTCGTCTACATCTACCCGCAGCGCAGTGTCTGGCTGAGTGCCGTCGCCACCGCAGCCTTCGTTGCCGGCATGGTGGCGACAGTCCGCTGGCATGCGGTGCGGCGGCGCGCGTCCAGCATCGGCTGGTCCAACCGGTATTCCCTGGCCTTCGCGGTCACGGCCGGACTCTTCGGCGCCGGAATAGCGCTGCTGGAGATGACAGACAACCGCGCCTGGTGGCTGTGGATTCCCTACGCCGCGCTTACCGCACTTCCCCTGGCTACCTCCCGCCTTTGGCGCGGTACAAAGTGAGCCCCGACGGCGCCTCAGTACACCCCCGGCTCGAACTTGACGAGTATTTGAGCTTGCCGGTGCGCCTGAGCATCGTGGCGGCGCTGGCCAAGGTGGACGAGGCCGAATTCGGAGTGGTCCGGGACATCATCGAGGTCAGCGACCCGGTGCTGAGCAAGCAGGTCAGTGTGCTCGAGAACGCGGGCTACGTGAACGCAAAGAAGGGTTACGTGGGAAGGCGGCCCCGCACCTGGCTGAGCCTGACCAATGACGGCCGCGCGGCGCTGGGCCGGCACCTGACAGCCCTCCACGCTCTCATCCGGGACCTCTGACCCAGCACCGTCATCCTCCATTCAACCCGTGAGTCGGAACCCTGCATGACGGAGATCTTCAGTTGGTCAGGAAGTCCATGACCTGGCAGTTTTCCCGACATTCAGGGCGACGGCGTACTCTTCGCCGGGCAGTCGCCGGTAGGACAAGCCTTCCATCCATGGCACGAAGGCCTAACCGGATGACCATGAGACGGGGAACCAGACGACAACTCCCGGATAAAGCCCCTCGAATCCTACGATTGGACGGTCACGACCCGCTGTTGATTTTGCTGTTCCTCCCGGCATCTGGAGCGGGATTGTTCTATCCCTCGCACTCGATGCAGTACGAGTGGCCGTCCTTATCGCGCGCGAGCTGGGACCGGTGCCGGACCAGGAAGCAGGAGTAGCAGGTGAACTCGTCCGAGGCCTGGGGTACCACCTGAACGATCAGTTCCTCGGCGACGAACTCTCCGCCGGGGGTCATCGCGTCATCCAGCGCGTCGGCCTCGTCGAGGTCGCGGACGACGCTACGGGCATCCGGTGCGTTCGCGGATTGCAGCGCCTCGAGGGAACGATCCTGCGATTCCTTAACGTCGGAACGGACTTCGTCGTAATCGGTAGCCACTGCGGTGATTCTCTTCTCTAACGTTCTTACCGGACCGCAATGCAACCTACACCATGGCTTCGGCATTCCCCTGCCGCGGACGTGACAAAGCCTTGATATGACGTTTCGATCGTTGGCGTTCCCTAAGGTGGAATCGTTCGCAGTTCCGCCGGCCTTTGACGGCCAGCAGCAGCCGGACGAACGGCGATGGCCCTGAGACTTTGTCATGAAGGACGAACCCGGAGACCTAATCCAACGGTGTCAGGTCGGGGTCGTGGCCGAGGACCGTGAGCAGATCCCGGAGCGAGATCCTTAATTGCTCATATCCGTGTTGATAGAAAAGCGGAGTCATCTCGTGCAAGCCGGTGCCGTCGAGTTCTTCGATCATTTCCACTGTCTCCAGGATCAAGGCTTCGACCTCAGGTGGCAGCCGTCCCGGCCAGTCGGCAGTGGCGTGGTCTGGTCACGATGTCGTCGTGCCTTTCTCGTTCAATCTCCTCCCATCTCAGGCGTTCAGGCGGCGGGTGAGGGCGGTGTTGAGGCGGCGGACGGCGTCCAGTGCCTTGTCACGTCTGCAGCGCACCCACGGTATCCGGGCAACACGACGTACCGATGGGCCGCGGTTCACCAAATTCACCCAAATTCACCTGCTGGGCTGGCTCCATGTTTTCCGTGGAAACTCCGTTCCGCCCCACTGCCGGGGCTACCCCGCCCGAGGTCAACTAGCACTTTGATCCCCTCGCTGATGAAGTAGAGACCATGATCTAGGCTTCGCCCCGAACGGGACGGTCCCGCTTTCGAAGACCCCACCTAGGCAGGCGCAGTCACACGCTCACCGCCGGCACATGGAAGTATTCACCTATGACTATCAACAATGATGATGCCAACCTTCCGGCACCAACGGACCCACAGGGCAAAGACGCCCCGCTCGAAGAGAGCCGCGGTTGGGACCACATCGGGGCCATCATTGTCGATGCGACGTTGCAGCGACGGCAGAACTACCACGCGACCGTCAAACCCCGCGTTGTCGCCCTGGTTGAGGCGTGGCCGGACGCCGCAACGACCAGCGGGTTCCGCACGCGCCTCGATACTGGCAAACTCTCGGAAATTATCGACTGGCCCTCCCCTGGCCGTCTCGCCCAGGTAGAGGACATCACCGCAGTGTTCGAGCGCCAGGGCATCGAAACGGTATCGGAACTCCGAGACGCCCTCAGCGACCAGGCCAGGCGAACCGTTGTCAGGGAGGCCCTAGCGGCTGTGCGGCACGTCAGTCCCAAAACGCTTGAATACATCGATACGCTGAGCGGAGTTTCCACCGACGCCCCCGGAGCCTAAGGGGTAGCCCGCGACGCCGGCTGGCTAGTCCCCCCGATGTGAGGCCGACAGCCGCCCGCGCAGGGAAGCGATGCCCCAGACCGACAGCAGGCACCCGACCAGCATCAGCCCGGCGTCGCCGAGGTCAATCCCACCGAGCCAGCTGGTCACGGGATCCTCGAGGCCGAAGGCGACGTTGAAGAAGCCGCCCAGCGTGATGAATGAAATGAACAGGGCGGACGCGGCGGAAATCCCGGTGATCAGCGCATTGAAGCCGAGTCTCCGTTGGGGATTGTGGAGAGCGGAGCTGTACATGCGCATCATGGCAACGCCGTTGGCCGTGTCGCACAGCGTCATGGCCGCGGCGAACGCCAGCGGCAGCGCCAGCAGTGCCAACGGTGAGACGCCGGCCAGGGATGCCGCCGTCGCCATAACCAGCAGCCCAATCGTGGTGGCCGTGTCGAAACCCAGCCCGAAAAGGAACCCGATCACGTAGATGTTCCGCGGCCGCCGGACGCCCGACAGGGGTTTCGCCAGCAGCCGGGCCATCAAGCCCTTGGCCTCAAGATCCTCATCCCGCACTGTCCCGCCGGCTCGCACGCGACGGTAGGCCTGCGCCGCGCGGACGAAGGCGAATCCGTTGAACAACCCCATGGACAGCAGGAAGATCCCCGAGACGCCACTGCCGATCAGCCCCAGCACGAGGTTCCCGGCCGTGCCGTCCGCCATAAACTGGCCCACCACCGCGGCACCGCCCACCACAAGAACCCCGGCCAGGATCACCACCGAGCTGTGGCCCAGGCTGAAGGCGAACCCAACGCTTACCGGGTCCTTGTGCTGGGCCACGAACCTGCGGGTTGAATTGTCAATCGCGGCGAGGTGGTCCCAGTCGTAGCTGTGTTTGATGCCCGCCGCGTAAGCAGTCAGCACCAAGCCGAGGGCCAGAGGCTCTCCGGTCGTCATCGCACCGGCGAAAAGAAGCACGACGACGGTGGCGTGCAGGGCCGCCACCGCACCGAAAGTTACAACCAGCCGCGTCCGCAGCGGGAGTTGCTCGCGCCGACGATACAGGTTGGCAAATTCGGCCAGGGTGCTCATCAGTATTTCCTGAGGTTCAGCGGCGCCGTGCCGTGCCACCGCTGACGGAGGAGGGCGCTGCAGGCACCCAGGAGCCGGTTGAGTTCTTCGGTGCTGTTCGAGAGGGAGCGGAGGACAAGTCCGCTGATGCCCTCCACCGTGGTAGTCAGCGAGACTCCCGTATGGGCGTCGTATGCGTCGGTCAGAAAGTGGAGCTCGTCCGCGAGGGCCTGGTCAACACGCGCATCCACCACGATCAGCGATCCCATGTGGCTGAAGCCCTCCATAAACCCCAACCCGGTGACATCATGCAGCGGCGGCCGGATCAGCACGTTGTCGAGAGCCAGCAGTCTGCTCCCCGCCCCGGATTCGACCTGGATTTCGGTCCGGAGCCGAAGTTCTTCGTAACGGAACGAGGCCCCGTCGGGTGACCAGCCCGGGGTGATGACCTCGGACATCACGAGGCTCGACGTCGGGTGCATGATGATGTGGGTGTTCTGCCGGTAGCTGGCCTCGCGGTAGGCGATCAGCTGGTCCGGAGCCAGCTCCAGCTGTGCCCCTGCCCCCAGCCGCAGCCGCATCCGCTGTTCCGCGAACGAGCCCGGCGTCCGGTAGATCTTGGTGGCCGACTGCGTCGTGAGCAGCAGCTTCGCCTCCTCGGCCACCTCCACATCCATGACATAAAGGTCAGCTCCCAAATAGGCCCCGCCAGGATTCACCACGACATAACAAACCTGCCCCGACTCATCCAGGTAATGCGGCCGCAAGACCCGCAATGCGCCCCGATGATACTGGCTCACAGCCACCGATCTGTCCCCGCGCACGGCGACAACGAGTTTGAGTTCGCCCATGGGTGAGTTGACCGGCGCAGCCGCCGGACTCAGCCTGAGACTGCTCATGGCGCCAGGTCGAGCATCAGGACATCATGACGCATCCAGTCGATGACCCGATCCAGACCTTCGTCGGTTTTGAGGTTCGTGAAGCAGAACGGCTTTTCGCCCCGGAACTCGCGGGAGTCCCGTTCCATCACCGCGAGGTCAGCGCCGACGTGCGGGGCGAGGTCGGTCTTGTTGATGATAAAGAGGTCGGACTTGATCATGCCCTGGCCGGCTTTGCGCGGGATCTTCTCGCCCTGGGCCACGTCGATGATGTAGATGGAGAAGTCCACCAGTTCGGGGCTGAACGTGGCTGAGAGATTGTCCCCGCCGGATTCCACAAAGATCACCTGCAGATCCGGGTGCCGCTTCTTGAGCTCCTCGATGGCGGCCGTATTCATGGAGGTATCCTCGCGGATGGCGGTGTGCGGGCAGCCGCCGGTCTCGACGCCGATGATCCGGTCGATGGGGAGGATGCCGTTGGCGGCAAGGATCTTGGCGTCCTCGATTGTGTAGATGTCGTTGGTGATGGCCGCCATGGAGATCTCCCGGCTCATGTGGCGGGTGAGGCGCTCCACGAGCTGGGTCTTGCCGGCACCCACCGGGCCGCCGATGCCGATTTTGATGGGCTCAGACATATTCTTCTCCAGACATATTTCTTGGTGGCTGACTTAGCTCATGAACATGCGGGCGCGCTGGCGCTCGTGCCGCATCTGCGAAATTTCCAGCCCGGGGCTGACGGCCCCGAAGTCGGACCGGCCAAGGCTGCCGGCCCGTTTCGCCGCGGCAGCGACGTCGTCGGCCGCCTTCCGCAGGATCCGCTGGCCGGCGTTCTGGCCCAGTGGGATCGCCCGGACGGCGTTCTGCGTCAGCGACGTGACCGCGGCGAACAGGTAGGAGGCGAGGGCCTCGGGCAGCGGGACCCCCAGCGAACGGGCGACGACGGCGAACGCCAGCGGCTGGTGGCCGGCAGCACCGCCGGCCCCCACCAGCTCCCGGTATTCCGCCAGCTCAGCAGACGGAAAGATCTCGGCGCCGATCTCCAGCAGGCGCCCGCCCATCTTGATGCTGGCCTCGCGCAGCTGCCGCGGCAGCAGCTGTGCGGTCAGCAACGCATCCAGTTCAGCAACGGGAATGTCCGCGTAGAGGAACCGGATGGCGAGGGCGTCCGAGTAGGTGAGCTGCTGGAACACAAACGCAGCCAGCCACACCCCAAACGACTCCTCATCATGCACCTGCCCGCGCTCGATGTAGCTCTCGAACCCCAGCGAGTGGGCAAACGCCCCGGTCGGCAGCGCGGAATCACACAGCTGCTGGAGCGCCAGCTGGTAGGGCGCGGAACTAGTGCGTGTGTTCGGCATGGCGGAAGGGGACGGGCATCACGCGCTCCTGGCGGTCGTAGGGCACCCCGACGTGTAACAGAAAGTCCTCGACCGTGTGGTCGTACTGGCAGACCATAACTTCGGCGCCGTAGTCGGAGGAGGCATCGAAAAACTGGGCCTGCAGATGCCGGTTGCCGAGGGAGTGCGCCACGACGCCCATCTCATGGATGGAGCGCGGTGCGATCACGAGGACGTCGGTGGGCAGCACCGACACCACGATCATGTCCGTCGGGGCCACATGCAGGATGTCGCCGTCGCGCAGGTCCCCGGATCCGGCGGGGAGGCGGATGCCGAGTTCCTTGCCGTGGTCGGTGGTGACGCGCTGGATGCGCTTGACAAGCTGGGCGCTGGGCAGCACAACCATTTCCCGGTGCAGCCCGAAGTACGGGTCCGGCCCGGGAGGAAGGTCGTGGATGTTGCCGAGGACCTTTTCGATGATCATGGCCGTCTCCTCTGGATGGCTAGAAAAGGAAGTAGCGCTGCGCCATCGGCAGCACGTCGGAGGGTTCGCAGGTCACGTCCTCGCCGTCGACGCTTACCCGGTACGTTTCCGGGTCCACCTCGATTTTCGGGGTGGCGCCGTTGTACTTCAGGTCGGCCTTGGTGAGGCTGCGGATGCCGGACACCGGCCGGATGACCTTCTCCAGTCCGAGCTCCGCCGGGACCCCGGCGTCGATCGCGGCCTGGGACAGGAAGGTGATGGAGGACTGCTCCAGGGCCTTGCCGTAGGCGGCGAACATCGGCCGCATGGTGCGCGGCTGCGGGGTGGGTATCGAGGCGTTGGCATCGCCCATGAGGGCGTACGCGATCTGGCCGCCCTTGAGCACCAGCTCCGGTTTGACCCCGAAGAACGCCGGGTCCCAGAGCACCAGGTCGGCGAATTTGCCGACCTCCACCGAGCCGATCGAGTCGGCCATGCCCTGCGCGATGGCCGGGTTGATCGTGTATTTCGCCACGTAGCGTTTCAGCCGGAAGTTGTCGCTCTCCGCGCCCCGGCCGGACGCGGCGCCATGGACTCCCCCGTCCGGGTCGTGGAGTACCCCGCGCTGGCGCTTCATTTTGTCCGCCACCTGCCAGGTGCGGATGATGACTTCGCCCACCCGGCCCATGGCCTGGGAGTCCGAGGACGTGATGGCGAAGATCCCCAGGTCCTGCAGCACGTCCTCGGCGGCGATGGTTTCGGCGCGGATGCGGGAATCGGCGAACGCCACGTCCTCCGGGATGTCCGGGTTGAGGTGGTGGCAGACCATGAGCATGTCCAGGTGCTCTTCGATGGTGTTGCCCGTATACGGCAGGGTGGGGTTGGTGGAGGCCGGCAGGACGTTGGGCAGCCCGGCGATCTTGATGATGTCGGGTGCGTGTCCGCCGCCGGCGCCCTCGGTGTGGAAGGTGTGGATCACGCGCCCGTCGATGGCCCGGATGGTGTCCTCGACGAAGCCGCACTCGTTCAGGGTGTCGGTGTGGATGGCCACCTGGACGTCGTACTGGTCGGCGACCTGGAGCGAGGTGTCGATCGAAGAGGTGGTGGAACCCCAGTCCTCGTGGACTTTCAGTCCGATGGCACCGGCGCGGATCTGCTCGGCGAGGGGTTCGACGGCGGATGCGTGCCCCTTGCCGAACAGGCCGATGTTGATGGGGAGTCCTTCGGCGGCCTGCAGCATGCGCTGGATGTGCCATTTGCCGGGCGTGACGGTGGTGGCCTTGGTGCCTTCGGCCGGTCCGGTGCCGCCGCCGATCATCGTGGTCACGCCACTGCACAGGGCGGCAGGGACCTGGTCCGGGGAGATGAAGTGGATGTGGGAGTCCACGCCGCCAGCGGTCAGGATCTTCCGTTCGCCGGCGATGATCTCGGTGCTGGCACCGATCACGATGTCCACGCCGTCGGTGATCTGCGGGTTGCCTGCTTTGCCGATCCGGAAGATATGGCCGTCCCGGAGCGCAACGTCGGCCTTGTAGATCCCGGTGTAGTCCAGCACGACGACGTTGGTGATCACGGTATCCGGGACGGCTCCCGCCTGGACGTCCCCGTCCCTGGTCACCTGGCCGTTCTGGCCCATGCCGTCGCGGATCACCTTGCCTCCGCCGAACACGACTTCCTCGCCGTAGACGGTGAGATCCTTCTCGATCTCGAGGAAAAGCTCGGTGTCGGCAAGACGGATGGCGTCGCCCGTCGTCGGGCCGTACAAATCGGCATATTGTCTGCGGGACAACTCGAAGCTCATTTGCCTGCTCCTTCGATCGGGGCAAGCGCGCCGTTGACCGCGTTGCTGAGGCCGTACACCTCGCGCCGGCCCGCGAGTTCGATCAGCCGGACCGTCCTGCTGTCCCCCGGCTCGAA
Organism: Arthrobacter ginsengisoli; assembly: GCF_031456935.1. Classification (NCBI taxonomy): domain Bacteria; kingdom Bacillati; phylum Actinomycetota; class Actinomycetes; order Micrococcales; family Micrococcaceae; genus Arthrobacter; species Arthrobacter ginsengisoli. The sequence continues at coordinate 35,170 of NZ_JAVDVQ010000004.1, forward strand.
CCGGGCCGCCGTGCCCGCCGGGATGTCCAGCCGCCGGCCGTAGGCGGCCCGACGGTTGAACGTCAGGGCGGCGTTGGCTTCGGCAAAGTGGAAGTGCGAGCCCACCTGCACGGGACGGTCGCCGGTGTTGGTCACCACGACGTCGATCGCCTCGCGGCCCGCGTTGACCAGCACAGGCTCGGGGTTGAGAACGTATTCTCCGGGAATCATCTCAGCTCCCTAACGGATCGGATCGTGGACGGTGACGAGTTTGGTGCCGTCCGGAAATGTTGCTTCGATCTGGACGTCGTGGATCATCTCCGGCACGCCCTCCATCACGTCCCCGCGGCCCAGGATGGTGGTGCCGTGGCTCATCAGCTCCGCCACCGTCCTGCCGTCCCGGGCGCCCTCGATCAGTTCATAGCTGATAATGGCCACCGCTTCCGGGAAGTTCAGTTTCAGCCCGCGCGACTGGCGGCGGCGGGCGAGGTCGGCGGCGACCACAATCATGAGCTTTTCCTGCTCACGTGGCAGAAGATGCATGACGGAATCCCTTCAACACCGGCGATCGCGGGCCAGACGGCGCCGCGGTGTTGCCAGCGTAGACCCGGAACGTTTCCTGCAGGTTACCGGCGTCACATTGTGGAACGCGGCCGCGGACCCAAGTCCGGGCGCCATCCGGGCATGCTGCCGGCCCGCCGGCTGCCAGCTATCGTTCAGGAGCGGTTGGTAGGGTGGACGGATGAAACTTCGCCTCACCGCCCTGTCCGCAGCCGCCCTCCTGATCGCCCTGACCGGCTGCGGCCAGGTGCAGGACGCCGCGAACAAGGCGGTCAGCGACGGGGCATCCCAGGTGGCCACGGCGGCCGCCAGTGAAGTGAAGAAGCAGGCCTGCACGCTGGTGGCGGACGGCCTGGTCAGCATCCAGGACAAGGAGCTCCTGGGCGGTCTTGTGGCCGGCGCGGAGACCGCAGGTGTTCCCGCCGAGATCACCACCCCGCTGCGCCAGATCGCCGACTCCGGCGACCAGGTTCCGGCCGAATCCGTCAAGGCCCTGCAGGACGCCTGCGCCCAGTAATCCCTCGTGGACCGGGCAGCGGACTAGCGCTTCCCCTTTTTCCGTGATCCCTTGCCACGGCCTTTGTCAGGGTTCGGCGCATAGCGCTGCGCCACCTTGGGCTTCTTGACCGCCGGTCCCCGCCGGTCCGGCTTTGGTTCCTTCTTCGGCTTCTCCTGCTGGGCGGAAGGCTGGCGGGAGCTCGCGGCGGTGCGGCCGCGGACAATCCCGATGAACTCCTCAATCACTTCGTCCGTGCTGTCGCTGGGCCACGCCAGCGCGATCTCCGTAGCGGGCGCCCCGGTCAGCTTGCGCGCCACGGTGTCTTTGACGTTGAAGTGGCGGGCCACGGAAATCGGCAGGATCACCAGGCCGGCCCCGGTGGCCACGAGCTGCAGCGCCAGTTCCGGGCCGCCGAGTTCCGTCACGTCCAGGAACGTCTCCTGGGTGAGATCGGCCAGGTCCACCTCCTCGAACAACGAGATTTCGTGGCCCTTGGGCGCCACCACCACGGGCTGCTCCTCGTACAGCGGGATGACGCTCAGGCCCTCCCGCTCCACCGGCAGCCGGACGAAGCTGAGCTCCGCGGACCCGTCGCGCAGGACTGTGAGCTGCGCGCCGTCTTCGGCCATAAAGGAGTGCAGCGGGACATCCGGCATCCGTTCTTCCCAGCGCCGGGTCCATTTGCCCGGGGTCACGCCGGCCACGTAAGCGAAACGCAACCCGCGCACTTCTGCTTCGGCCGGGACAGCGGCGGTTTCGTCGGGGGTCTGGGATGATTCTTCTGCTGCGGACACATCTTCACAGTACCGTCCGGGCCGGCGTAGGCTTCCGCCCGGCCGGCTGTTTGGTGCTGGTTTCGTGCCCCGCCGGATACCCTTGAAGCATGACCTCTGCAAACTCCCAGTCCATGAAGCCGGCCACCGTTGCCAAGAAGCTTGGCATCTACCTGCCCGCAACACCTCAGGAGTTCCAGGACTCGGTCATCAGCCGCGCCGATTTCGCCGAGCTCCAGGCCAACCCGCCGGAGTGGCTGGCCGAACTGCGCCGCAACGGCCCGCACCCCCGTCCGGTGGTCGCGCAGAAGCTGAATGTCTCCATCAGCGGCCTTGCCCGCGGCGGTGTTGAGGAAGCACTGACGACGGCGGAAATCACCGCGCTGCTGCAGGCTCCCCCGGCGTGGCTGGTTGCCGAACGCTCCACCCACGCCGCCGTCCGCGCCGAGGCCCAGCGGGTCAAGGACGAGGCGGCAAAGAAGGACTCCAAGAAGGCACGCCCCTCGACGGAGTAGCCGTGGCCAAACCTGTCAGGTTCCCCGGCTGTTCCCAACGCGAACATGCCCGGACTAAGCTCGCGGCATGAGTCGGATCCGCCGGGCTGCGCCCGCGACCAAACCGGTCAGACGCAGTGTCGGCACTTCGGAAGGAATCCTCGCATCGGCACCGCCGTGATGCAGTCCTCGTTCCGCAGCGTGCTGAGCTTCCTCGATGCTCCGCAGCTCAATGCCCCTGAGGCCTACATCCGGTTCGTCCCGGAGATCTACGGCGACGACGGCGAGGTCAGCGACGCGTCCACCGCGGACTTCCTGCGGCACTACATGGAGGAATACGCCGCGTTCGTCGCGCGCGTCCTCGCGGCGAACGCCCCCGGCCACATTGGCGACGAGCACCCTGACGAGAAGAAACTGACCCGCTGAGCCGCACCGGCCGGCTCCAGTGGCCGTCAGTCCCGGCTCAGTCCTGGTGGAGCTGGACGAAGTTTCCGCACCCGTCGTCGAAGACCGCCGTTGTGCCGCCTGGGCCCGTCGAGGGCTCGTCCTGGAAGATGACTCCCTTGGCCGTGAGCCGCTCGAACTCCGCCCGGACATCGGTCACCCCAAAGACGATCGCGGGTATCCCGGCGTCGTGGCATCCGTTCATGTAGGCAGCGCCGATCGGATTGTCGCTGGGCTCCAGCAGCAGCCCGACGGTTCCACCGCCGACTCCGGCGGGGTCCTTCACGATGAACAGGTTGTGCTCCGGGAGGGCCATCAGGCTCTCGAAGCCCAGGATTCCGGTGTAGAACTCGAAGGCGGAGGAAGGGTCCTTGACGTGGATGCTGCACATTTTCAGTCGCATGGGGCCTAGGTTACGCCGGTGAGGCCCGTCCGCGAACCGGACACCCCGCAACGGCCGCAGCACCATTGACGGCCCGCGTCCGATGGATTCCAATGGAATCAGCGGAACCGCGCCCGCCCCGGGCGGGTTCCCTGGAGGTGTTGGAATGCCGTCTCTGTTCGAATCCGTCCCCTTCCCGCCAGTGCAATTACTTGCCCTGGCCGCCGTTGTCGCCTGCGCGGCGGGGTCCTGCGTCTATTTGCTCCGGAAGCATCTGGCCGACGACGACGGCCTGCCGGACGCCGTCTTCTGGGACGGTTTCGCCGGATTCGCGATCATTGCACCGGCCATCATCCTCCCCGCCCTGGTCGCACCGTGGGCAGGGCTGTTCCTTGGTGTTGTCGCCGCGGGCGCGGCGGCTGCCTCGTATCTCTGGACCCCCCGGGTCTTCAGCTGGCAGGCAGACCGGCGCTTCTCCAAGGAAACGGCTGCGAGCCACGAGGAGGCAGCGGCCCGGCACCGCAGCGCCCTGGCCAGGTGGCAGCGCTACGAACTGGACCCTGCGCACAGCATCGACTATCCCGCCATGAGTGACCCGCGGCAGCCGGAGACCGCAGCCATGATCCGGGCGATGAAGGCCGCGGAGCGGCTCCGCGGCGGCACCGAGGCCGGTTATGCCCCGGCGGTTGACCAGCTGGAACGGGCCCTCGCCGACGCCGAACGGGCCGCGGGTGTGGGACGCGAAGCCCCGACCCGTCCGGCCGGGTTCCCGGCCCTGGGCTGAATGCGAGCCACCCGCCTGGCATTGTCCCTGCGCTCACAGTCATCCCTGGAAGGAAGCACACCATGACAGACATCACCATCATCGGCGGCGGCAACATGGCACGGGCAATCGGAACCCGCGCCGTGGCAGCCCGACGTACGCTCCAGATCCTGGACCGGACCCCGGAACACGCGGCCAAGCTCGCGGCCGAGCTGGGCGGCGACACCACATCCGGAGGCCTGGGTGACATCCCGGACGGGGACATCGTGGTGCTGGCCCTCTACTACGGCCCGGCCAAGGAAGTTGCGACGCATTACGGCGACACCCTGAGCGGCAAGACCGTCGTGGACATCAGCAACCCCATTAACGTGGCCACTTTCGATTCCCTGGTTGTCGAACCCGGGACGTCGGCCGCCGAGGAGATCGCCGCCCTGCTGCCCGGGGCCAACATCGTGAAGGCGTTCAACACCACGTTCGCCGGTCCGCTGACGGCCGGAGTGAGCGGCGGCCTGCCGCTGGACGTCTTCGTCGCCTCGGACTCCGAGGAGGCCAGCAACCAGGTCGCCTCGTTCGCGGCAGCCGCTGGCCTCCGTCCCCTGCGCGTCGGCGGGCTCCGGCATGCCCGGGAGCTGGAGGGCTTCCAGCTCCTGGTGATGGCACTACAGGCCAATCCCGCCTATGAGTCGTTCAACTGGGGCACGGGGCTCAAAATCATCGACTAAATCTGGCCGCCTGTCGCACTCCTGACCTAGAGTTCGACAGTGCCGCTTTCGCCGACGCTCATCCGGTTGTGCAGAACCTTTGATTTGACCCACTGCAGCACCGTCGCAGCGGTTCCGCCGGGGCTGGTCCAGTATTCGGCGGAGTCTGAGTCGACGCGGAGCAGCACCACCTCCGGGGTGTCCGGGCCGTCAGGGAACCAGGCTTCCACCACCTGGTTCCACATCTCGTGGATTTTCTGGCGGTCCGTGACCACTTCTGCCGTTCCGGCCACCGAGACCCATTCCGTTCCCTTGCCGAAGGAGACATTCACCCCCGGGTGCGCCCGGACATGGGCCACCTGGGACGTGGTGCTGGAGGTGAAGAACCACATGTCGCCGTCGTCCAACACGTCCTGGACGGCCAGCGGACGGCTCACCAATGCACCCTCTTCATTGACCGTGGTAAACATTCCGATCCGCGAATCGTTGATGATGTCCGTAACTTTGCTGATGTTTTCTGCGTCCGACATGCTGTCACCTCGTACTGGTTCCGAACGGGGGAAGGTCCCCCTCCCGCCAGCCTATTGGTAAGTTTGCTTACTTTCTAGTGGCTGCCGGAAGGAGGACCTTCCCGGTGTGGAGCGGCGCGGACCTAGTACCCCGTGGGCAGGACCTTGCCCTTGAAGAACTCCGGGCGGATCCTGGCCATGACGAGCATGAGCACCACGCCCAGCAGGATCACTCCCATGCCGAGGACGAACACCAGGCCGATGCCGCCGACGGATGATCCGGAACCGTACGCCGGATCCATGGAGTCATAGGCGGTCTTGAAGAACATCACCAGCAGGATGACGCCGCCCAGGAGCGGGGACAGGAACTTGAAGAAGAACGCCCGTGCCCCGCTGAACGCCTCGGCCCGGAAGAACCAGACGCACGCCAGTGCGGTGATGCCGTAGTAGAAGCAGATCATCATGCCGAGCGCCGTGATGGTGTCCCACAAGGCGTTCTCAGAGGCGGTCCGGGTGATCACGTAGAACCCCGCTGCGGCGATGGCCGCCGCGATGGTGGCGTAGCTCGGGGACTTGAAGGTCGGACTGATCCTGCCGAACTTCGCCGGCAGCGCCTTGTAGTGGCCCATCGCCAGCAGCGTCCGGGCCGGTGAAACGAATGTCGACTGCAGGGACGCTGCCGAACTGCTGAGGATGGCCAGGGACATCAGGATGGCGAACGGTCCCATCACCGGGCCGGCGAGGACGGCAAAGATGCTGCCCTGGTTTTCCGGGTTTCCGGCGCCCAGGCCCTCCTGGCCGATGCCGGCGTACGCCAGCGTGGCCAGAGCGACGGTCATGTAGATGATCACGATGACGAGCACGGTGAGCGTGGCCGCGCGGCCCGGCGTCTTTTCGGGGTTGCGGGTTTCCTCGTTCATGGTCAGGGTGACGTCCCAGCCCCAGTAGATGAAAATCGAGAGTGAGACGCCGGCGGCGAAGGCCGAGAAGGATTCGACGGCGAACGGGTTGAACCACTCGGGGGTGATCGCGGTGGCATCGAAGGCGGTGCCGTTGGCGACGTGGCTGAAGGCAGCGACGGCGAACCAGCCGAGTACAAAGAGCTGGAACGCCACCAGCACATACTGCACGCCCTTGGTGGTTTCCATGCCGCGGTAGGAGATCCAGCAGGCCAGCGCGATGAACACCAGCGTGGTGGCGATGTTCAGCGGAAGGTTGAGGGTCAGGTCAGCCAGTTCCGGATTGCCGAACAGCTGGGCCAGCATGAGGTAGAAGAAGTCCACCGCCACGGCCGCCAGGTTGGAGAGCACAATGATCGTCGCGGCGACCAGGCCCCAGCCGCCCATCCAGCCGATCCACGGGCCGAAGGCGCGCGACGCCCAGGTGAAGGAGGTGCCGGCGTCGGGCATGGCGTTGTTCAATTCACGGTAGCCGAAGGCTACGAGCAGCATCGGAATGAAGCCCACCAGGAAGATCGCCGGCAACTGCACCCCGACTTCGGCGACGGTGGGGCCAAGGGCGGCCGTCAGGGTGTAGGCCGGGGCGATACAGGATATGCCGATGACGACGGCGCCGATCAGGCCCACCGATCCGGCTTTGAGGCCCTTGGCGCTCAGCCCCGCGTGCGGGTCGTGCGCGGTCTTGGCCGTCACGTGTTCAGTGCTCATTGGAGTGCCTCTCGGGACGTGTCAGTCGAAGTTGCAGGGTTCTCGTTGTTGAGTTCGTAGCCGCTGGGGACCACGAGCATCGGCACCGGCAGGGCGCGCAGGATCCGGTTGGCGGTGCTGCCCAGGAAAATGGAGCGGGCCTGGGCCAGCCGGCTGGAGCCGATCACCAGGACCTCGCCGTCTTCCCAGTCGAGGCCGTCCACGGCCTCTTCGACGCTCCGTCCCTGCGCAACGACGACTTCCGTCCGGGCGGCCAGCGGGACGCCCGCCGGGTTGACCGGCGCGGCTGCCGCGACCGTCTTCTCCGCGTATTCGCGGGCGGCCCCAACCGCCCCGGCCGGGTCGCCGCCGTCGAGCGCCAGTAGTGAGACCACGCGCAACGGGACGTCCCGGTTCGCCGCCATGCCGATGACGAAATCGAGCAGCTTCCCGGCTCCTGCCCGCGTGCCGAGTCCGCAGCTGATCCGCGTCAGGGCCTCCGTGCGGTAGTAGCCGTGGGGTGCAAGGGCAACCGGTACGGTCGATGCATGGAGCAGGGCGCTGGCGACCGACCCGATGGTGAATCGCTTGAACAGCCCGGCGGTCGTTGCGCCAATGACGAGAATGTCGGCGCCGAGCTCTTCAGCCGCCTCGATCAGCACCTGGGCATCCGAGTCCCCGGTGCGGACGTGCGCCTGCGCCGGCACGTCGGCCGGGACAAAGGTGAGGGCCTCGTCGAGCCATTGGTGTGCCTGCTCGTTCAGGAGGTTCTCGAATCCGGCTTTGGGTGCATGGGCGGCCCCGAACTGCTGGACTTCCGGCACGACCAGCACGAGGTCGAGGCTGGCACCGCGGCCGCGTGCCAGCGCGACGGCCAGATTGACCGCATCGTGGCCCCTGGCATTGGCTGAATACCCCACTACGTAGCGCATCTGGCCGTTCCTTTCTGACTGTTGGGCGGGTTGGGTGGGACGGATCAGTTCGGTGCAACGGCGGCGCGGTCCGCAGCGGCGACGATCCGTGCCGCCGTCTGGCGTCCCATCCGAACGGCGCCATCGACGTGCTGGTAGCCCTCGGCAGCGAGGTCCGAGCAGGACCAGTAGATCGGGCCAACCGGCGCGTGCTGGTCCTTGCCATAGCGGTGCAGTCCGCCGAGGTCGTAGCTGGCGGCGTAGGCGCCGCGGGTCCACTCTTCGGAGCCCCAGTCCGACTCGTAGTAGACCTCCGGCTCGAGGGCTTTGTCCCCGAGGAACCCGGCGATCGAGTCGAGGATGGCGCGGCGGCGGTCCTCGGCGCTGAGCTCGAACATGGCATCGGCCTTCTCATCCGAGACGAAGCCGACCAGGGTGCCGCGGGGGTCTTCGTGGTTGGTGTTGTCGTAGACCTCCTGGACCAGTGCGCCGGCACCGAAGCACGTTCCGGAGAGGCCGTCCCCGCGCCAGAACGGGCTGCTGTAGACGGCGTGCACCTTGATCACCAGGCCCAGTGACTGATGCTGGTGCATCTGGTGCTGGCGCCGCGGCAGTGGCGGGTTGAAGGAGACGCGGGAGTAGAGGTTCGGCGGCACGGCCATGATCACGAAGCGCGCGTTCACGGTGGCTCGTTCCGACACGGCCGTCACGCGGTGGCCGGCGCTGTTTTCCTCCGTTCCACCTGCGGAGGATGGCGCCCAGTTGATGGTGCGCACCGGGCTGTCCAGCACGACGTCGTCCCCCAGTTCGGCGGCGAGCAGCAGGGAGAGCTGCTGCATGCCGCCGATGACGCGCTTGTCCAGGATGAAGTCCTCGTCGGTGAGGTGGCTGAAGGATCCGGCGGAGGCGGCCATCAGCACTGCCTGCAGGGCGGAGAAGGCATGCGCGGGCTTGGTCAGCATGCCGCCGGCAATGAACAGGCCAATGTTGTTGCAGGCTTCCTCATCCGAGGAGTTCTCCCGCAGCCAGTGGTGGAAGGAGATCGTGTCCAGCTCGCGGGCCCTGGGGTGTGCCCACGGCTCGGCGGGGCCGATCTCGGCGGCGAGGGAATCCAGCAGAGCGGTGAGCTTCTCCATTTCGGCGGCGGTGGTTTCGCCGACCGGGAACCCGTCGCCCGTGTAGCGGGTGCGCTGTCCGTCAGAGCCGATGTAAACGGATTCGCCGTCACGGTAGCGGGGGTAGGTCTGCAGGCCGAGCTCGTCCAGGAGCGCCAGCAGTTCGGTCTGGTCCGGGGAGACCCACTGGCCGCCGATCTCCAGCATGGCACCGTCAATCGTCTCGGTCCAGGTGCGGCCGCCGACGCGGTCACGTGCCTCCAGGACCGCCACGCTCAGGCCGGCCTTCTTCAGCTCCCGGGCTGCGGTCAGCCCAGCGGGACCGGCCCCTACGATGACGACGTCTCGGTCAAGTTCCAGCATGATGTCCTCTCTGTGGCCGTAAAGGTGATGTGGACCACTAAATGAATGTCATTCATTTAGGATTGACTATAGACCCTCAGGATGGGTCAGGGAAGACCTCCTGGGCAGGAAATTTCGGCGGTACATTTGGGGGCACAATGGGAGCACCCGGACACAACAGCAGAGAGGCCAGGCATGCCGGCATCAACCAGCGCCCGAGCGGATCCACACCATGACGCGAAACCGCGACGCCGGGTGGGCAGGCCGGCCGCCGCGGTCCTCGACCAGGCCGGCATCACTGCGGCGGCTTTGCAGCTGATCGGCAAGAGCGGCTATGACGGGTTTACGATGGCGGCCCTGGCGCGGACGCTGAACGTGGCGCCGTCGGCCCTCTATAACCACGTCTCGTCCAAACGGGATGTGCTGGTCCTGGTCCAGGACCACCTGGCGTCGCTCGTTGACGTGTCCGCCTTCGAGGCCGAACCGTGGGAGCGGGCGGTGCGCGCCTGGGCCTGGAGTTACCGGGATGTGTTTTCCCAGCACACGCCGCTGATCCCGGTGATCGCGGTGCTCCCGGTGACCGATGCGCCCAAAACGCTGGCCATGTATGAGGCCGTCAGCGCGGGATTCAGCCGCGCGGGCTTCCCGCAGGGGCGGATCGTTTCTGCGATCGTGGCCCTGGAGTCCTTCATCTTTGGTTCTGCCTACGATGTCACCGCCCCGGCGGATATTTTCGATTCCGGCAGCATGGCGGAGTCGACGCCAAACTTTACGGCGGCTGTTCAGGCACAGGACCTGGAAAGCTATGGGAAACCGGCCGACGTCGCCTTCAATCTGGGCCTTGAAGCGATGATCGCGCGCTTCGGGGCACTCCGCGGCTGACCGCGGACCCTGCCAGTCCGCCCGGCATGCGGGTTAACGAAAGAACCCCGGTCCGAAGACCGGGGTTCTTTGTGTTTGCGTGCGCGAGGGGGGATTTGAACCCCCACGCCCTTTCGGACACTGGCACCTGAAGCCAGCGCGTCTGCCGTTCCGCCACTCGCGCGCAACTTCTTCCACTCAATTGTGGCCCGGACTCCGGACCGCCAACCTCGTAAAAGCAGCGAGATCAAGCATAACGGACAACTGTGGGAAAACACCAATCGGCCCTTCACGGGCCGTGCATGCTGCACTTCCGGCAGCACGATCCGGCGAACGGGGTCGCCCGGACCGGGACGTCTCCGCGTCACATGCAGCCCGCGCCCGCAGGGCCGGGCGGGCGGCGTCAGCGCATGTCAGCGCCGGTTCGGCGCAATTTTCCGGCACGGAGTGGCGACGCTCATTAAGGCCATTCCCAGACTCGCCCAGTAGTATCTGATGTAGGAGTGCCCGTCAGCTGCGGGCACCCGCAGCTTTGGGAAACCGAGTTCCGGAACGAGCGCTGTCCTGCAGCCGTCACGAAAGGAGAAGGACCATGGGATTGCTGGACAAAGTCGAGCGCGGCATCGAAAAGGCCGTCCGCGGAGTCTTCTCCACCGGTTCCCGCGCCCAGGTTGAACCTGTCGAGATCGCCAGCCACCTCCGCCGCGAGGTGGACAACAAGGCCATCACCATCGCCGCCGGGCGGACCCTCGCGCCCAACGTGTTCGACGTCCTCCTCAGTGATGACGATTTCCACCGGGCCCAGGAGTGGGGCACCCCGCTCGCCGAAGAATTGTGCGACGTTGTCATCAACCACGTGCGCAGCCAGGGCTACACCCTCCAGGGTCCCGTCCGGATCAGCTTTCGCCGTGACGGGGAACGCCGCGCCGGGGACTTCGAGATCAAGTCCCGGACCGAAAAGTCCTCGTCCCCTTCCGCGCCCGCCCAGCCGGCGGCTCACGCGGGCATGCCTGCCGCGCCGACGCGCCAGCCTTCCCGGATGCAGCCCGTGCTCGACATCGACGGGCAGCGGTACTCCCTGAACGCGCCTTCGATCGTCCTGGGACGCTCCTCCGAAGCCGACATCCTCATTGACGACACGGGCGTTTCCCGCCGCCACCTGGAAATCCGCACGGGGCCGGGCACTGCCCAGGCCGTCGATCTGGGCTCCACGAACGGCAGCTACGTCAACGGCCACAAGATCGCGGGCTCTTCGGAACTCACCGATGGCTCCACGATCACGATGGGACGGACCAAGATCATCTTCCGCCTTTTGCCCGCGAGCCCGGGTGGCCGCCGGTGAGCGAACTGACCATCACTGCCCTGCGCTTCGGTTTCCTCCTGCTCCTGTGGGTCATGATTTTCAGCATCGTTGCTGCCATGCGCCGCGACCTTATGATTGGCCGGAAGGCGGCTGCGGGCGCCCCAACGGCTCGGGAAGTACGCAAAAACCCTGCCCTGGCCGAACCGGCCGCCCCGGTCAAGCAGCAGCCCCGACAACTGGTCGTTACCGAAGGCCCGCTTAAGGGCACCACGCTCCCGCTGGCTGCGAGCCCCATCCTGCTCGGCCGCGCCCAGGAAGCCACCCTTGTGCTGGAGGATGACTATGCCTCGGGCCGCCACGCGCGCCTGTTCCCGCAGGGCAGCCGCTGGTTCATCGAGGATCTTGGCTCGACCAACGGCACCTATCTGGCCGATCAGCAGCTCACCAGGGCGTTGCCCGTTGAGCTGGGTGTCCCCGTGAGAATCGGCAAGACGGTCATCGAATTGAGGCCGTAGCCGTGCCTGCCCCGGATTTTCCCGCAGACAAAGCCGACGGCGAAACAACTGCCCCGCTGCCGCTCATTATGCGTTACGCCGCACGCTCCGACGTCGGCCGTGTGCGCGCGAAGAATGACGACTCCGCTTACGTTGGCCTCCACCTCGCCGTCGTCGCCGACGGTATGGGCGGACACGCCGGAGGCGACGTCGCCTCTGCCGCCACAGTGCTGGACATGATCCATCTCGACAAGGATGACTACGACGGAGACGCCGAAACTGTCCTGGCCGATGAGATCCAGACCGCCAACTCACTGCTCTCCGAGCTCGTCCACATGAATCCCAAGCTGGCGGGGATGGGCACCACGGTCACAGCCTTGCTGCTGGCCGAAGGCAAGCTGCACTTCGCCCACATCGGCGACTCCCGCGCGTACCGGCTCCGGAACGGCGAATTCGAACAGGTCAGCGTGGACCACACCTTCGTTCAGCGCCTCATCGACGAAGGCCGGCTCCGTCCCGAAGAAGCGGAAACCCATCCGCACAAGAACGTCCTCATGCGCGTCCTCGGTGACGTTGACGCCAGTCCGGAACTGGATCTGGCAACGCTCGACGTCGAACCGGGTGAGCGCTGGCTGCTCTGTTCCGACGGGTTGAACTACGTCGCCGGCCACGTCGTGGAACGCACTGTCCGGGAGACCCCCAACCTGCGCGAATGCGCAGAACTGCTGGTTGAGCTCACGCTTGAGGCCGGCGCTCCGGACAACGTCACCGTGGTAATGCTGGAAATCGCCGAGCAGACGACCGACGAGGCGCGGACCGACGCCGTCGACATTGTCCCGCCGCCGACGGCTTCCACCGTGGCCGCCGCGGTGTCCGAAAGCCCCGCCCGTCCGGGCGGAAGCAGCTTTGGTGCGGCGAAGACTCCCGACGCCGAGCCGAAGTCCGGCGACGCCGACAAGGCTGAGGGCCAGCCGGCCGGCGACGCCACCGGCGAAACAGAACCTGGGACGTCCACCGACCCTCATCTGGGCGAGCATCTTTCCGCCGAAGTGCTCCGCGAGGACCTGGCCGGCCGCCCCCACGAACTCGTGGGCGCAGCCGCCACCGCCGCGGAAACCGGATCGATTCCCACCATCGCGGGGCGCACCCTGGCCCGCCGGGCAGCAACGGTGCTGACCCACAAGTCTGAACAGGCAAGGGACGACACCGAGGACTACAAGCCTGCCAGCCCGCCCCGCCGCTGGGTGACTGTCTCCATCGCCGCTGCCATCCTGGCCCTTATCGCGCTGGGCCTGTGGCTGGGCTACGCCTGGACCCAGACGCGGTACTACATCGGGGAGCAGGACCAGCACGTCGCCATCTTCAACGGGGTCTCACAGCGCCTGGGACCCATCCAGCTTTCCACCCTCGAAACGGTGACCGATATCCGGATGTCAGATCTTCCCGAATTCTCCCAACAGCGGGTGCGCCAGACCGTGCCGGCCCGGGACCTCTACGACGCCCAGCGCATCGTAAAGAATCTAGAGCGTACGGGAACCACTGCCCCCGCGGGGGAATGCATAACGCCGTCGGCGACCCCCGCAACACCGGACGCAACAGCAACGCCCGACGCATCGTCAGCACCGGCAACCCCCGGTGAAACAGCGAGCCCCGGCGCAGCACCAACGCCCGAAGCGTCGCCGGCCCCAACCGCGCCCTTCTGCGAGGTGGCGAAATGACACCCCTCGATCCCACGCCCAGATCCCGGCGGAATGTTGAACTGGTGCTGCTGGTGCTGGCCCTCGCAGTCGGCATTGGAGCCAATGCCCTCGTCGGCGTGGACCAGCAAAAGGCTTTTGACACCGACTTCTGGTTCCAGTCGAGCCTGCTCGCCGCCGCTGCGCTTGCGTTCCACATTGTGCTTCGCATCCGCGCAAAGTATGCCGACCCGGTAATACTTCCGCTGGTGGTGGCTCTCAACGGTCTCGGGCTCGCCATGATCCACCGGCTGGACCGGGTCGGGGAAGACACCGGCAACAACCAGCTGCGCTGGACCCTGGTGGCCATGGCCGTCTCGATCGCCGTCATCTGGTTCCTCAAGGACCACCGGATCCTCCGCCGCTTCACCTACATCTCCCTGGCCGTGAGTGCGGTCCTCTTGATCCTGCCGCTGGTGCCGGGCATCTCCGCCGGCGAAATCCTTGGCGCCCGGGTTTGGATCCAGATCGGGTCGATGACCTTCCAGCCGGGTGAAATAGCCAAGATCACTCTTGCTATATTCTTCGCCGGGTATCTTTCCTCCAACCGGGATCTCATCCTCCTGGCCGGCCGGAAAATCGGTCCCATCCAGTTCCCCCGGTTCAAGGACATGGGCCCCATGCTCGCCGCCTGGCTCGTGAGCATCGGCGTGCTCATCTTCCAGCGGGACCTGGGGTCCTCCATCCTGTTCTTCGGTCTTTTCCTTGTGATGATCTACGTCGCCACGAGCCGCATCAGCTGGGTAATTATCGGCGTCGGCCTCATCGCCGCTGGCGGCTTCGTCGCATCCCGGGTCTTTTCGCATGTCGCCCTGCGGATTGACGGCTGGATCAACGCCTTCACCGACGAGGTCTACGGGCGGGCATTCGGTGGCAGCCTGCAGATTGTCGAAGGGCTGTTCGGCATGGCCAACGGGGGCCTCGTGGGCACCGGCCTCGGTCAGGGGCGTCCCAATCTGGTCCCCTTCGCCAACAGCGACATGATCATTGCCTCCTTCGGCGAGGAACTGGGGCTGATTGGTCTCTTCGCGATCGTGCTGATGTACCTGCTCCTCTTCACCCGCGGCTTCCGTGCGGCGCTCGGCGCCCGGGACGCGTTCGGGAAGCTGCTGGCCACCGGGCTCTCCTTTGCGATTGCTCTGCAGTGCTTTGTCGTTATCGGCGGTGTCACCAGGCTCATTCCGCTCACTGGCCTCACCACGCCGTTCCTGGCTGCCGGCGGCTCCTCGCTGCTCGCCAACTGGATCATCGTCGGACTCCTGCTGATGATCTCGCACACGGCGCGTGGCCCGGTGGACACCACACCGCTGGCTCCCGGCGAAGAACCCGACCCACAGAAAGTAATTCCTGCCATGCCCTCGAAGCCGGCCGCCTTCCCCGGCACCGGACGCAACAGTCCGGACGCGCCCACCGAGGCGGTGAAGCTGTGAACCAAGCCATTCGCAATGCCTGGATCGCCGCGATCGCGATGTTCGTGCTGATCTTCGGCGCCCTCAGCTACGTCCAGGTGATCGGCGCGGACGAACTGGAGGCCAACGCCTGGAACAAGCGCACCCTGTTGCAGAATTACTGCAACGACCGCGGCGCGATTATCGTCGGCGGCACGCCGGTCGCCGAGTCCGTCGCGGCCGACGAGAGCTGCATGTTCCAGCGCACCTACACGCAGCCGGAACCCTACGCCGGGATCACGGGCTATTTCTCCAGGAGCTACGGCGTGACCGGGCTGGAGAAGACGATGAACAAGGAACTCGCGGGAAGCTCGGACCAGCAGTTCCTGGACCGGGTCGGCCAGCTCTTCCTGGGCAACCAGCCCAAGGGCGCCTCGGTGGAGCTCACGCTCGACCCCAAAATCCAGCAACTCGCGTACGACCTCATCCCGGACGGCCAGCGCGGATCGATCGTCGTGACCAATCCGAAAACCGGCGCGATCATCGCCATGGTGTCCAAGCCCTCTTATGACCCCAATCTGATCGCCACTCAGGACCCGGCGGCCGAGGCTGCCAACTTCGCCGAGCTGAACCAGGTCCCCGGGATCAACCTGAACCAGAACGTCAGCGGACCGACGGGGGCGCTGCTGGCACCGGGCTCAGTTTTCAAACTCATCGACACAGCAGCCGCCCTGAACTCAGGCAAATACAACAAGGACAGCATCCTGCCCAACCCGGCGGAAATGTCCTTCCCCGGCATCCAGTACACGCTGCCCAACTACGCTGGCGGCAATTGCTACACCCGCGACACGGCCAGTTTTGCCTTCGCCCTGCAGCAGTCGTGCAACACGCCGTTCGCCAGCATCGCCCTGGATCTCGGGCAGCAGGCCATCGCGGACCAGGCGGAGAAATTCGGTTTCGGGCAGGACTTCGGCGACCAGCTGAAATTAGACTCCGCCCCGAGTTTCTTCCCTGTCGACCCGCTGGATGACGCCAGCCTGGCGCAGTCTGCGATCGGCCAGCGCGACGTCCGGGCTACGCCGCTCCAGATCAACCAGATGACGGCCGCGATCGCCAACGGCGGAGTACAGATGCAGCCGAACCTGATCAAGGCAGTACGTTCCCCGGACCTCCGGCCGATCAGCGAACCGAAACCCCAGGTCCTTCAGACGTCCACGACGCCGGAGATCGCGCGGCAGATCAATGAGTGGATGGTCAGCGTCGTCAGCGACGGCATCGCGAGCAAGGCGGCCGTGCCCGGGGTCAAGGTGGCCGGCAAGACCGGTACCGCTGAACTCGGCAACGGCCTCAACAATTCATGGTTTACCGGGTTCGCCCCGGCGAATGACCCGCAGGTGGCCGTCACTATCGTCATGGAAGGCGTAGACATCTCCACCGGCGCAAAGCTAACCAGTCCGAACGCAAAAAAGATTTTTGAGGCGGTGTTGAATAAGTGAGGCCTTCATCAGGAATCACCCTCGGCGGCAGGTTCCAGCTGACCACACGTATTGCGATCGGCGGCATGGGGGAAGTCTGGAAGGCCAAGGACCTGATCCTTGGCCGCATCGTGGCGATTAAGGTGCTCAAAGAGGAATACACAGGCGATCCCGGTTTCCTCCAGCGGTTCCGCGCCGAAGCCCGCCACACCGCGCTCCTTAACCACGTGGGCATTGCCAATGTCTTTGACTACGGCGAGGAGGAAGGCTCCGCCTACCTTGTCATGGAGTTGGTTCCGGGCCAGCCGTTGAGCAGCATTATCGAGCACGAACAGGTGCTTTCCCCGGACCGCACCTTGTCCATGATCGCCCAGACGGCTCGCGCCCTCTCGGTTGCCCATGCCCAGGGCCTGGTCCACCGCGACGTCAAGCCGGGCAACCTGCTGATTACTCCGGATGGCCGGGTCAAGGTGACGGACTTCGGCATCGCCCGCCTGGCGGACCAGGTCCCGCTCACGCAGACCGGTCAGGTGATGGGCACCGCCCAGTACCTGGCTCCGGAGCAGGCCACCGGCCAGTTGGCCACCGGCGCTTCGGACATCTATGCCCTCGGTGTGATCGGCTACGAGTGCCTCACCGGGCACCGCCCGTTCTCCGGCGAATCCCAGATCGCCATCGCGCTGGCCCAGGTCAACGATGCCCCGCCACCGCTGCCGGAAACCCTGCCGAAGCCGGTCCGTGCCCTGCTGATGTCCATGCTGGCCAAGGACCCCAAGAACCGTCCGGCCGACGCCCTCAAACTCTCCGAGGCCGCCGAAGCCATCCGCAACGGCGACATCGCCGCAGCCCACGCCGCCGTTCCGGGCATGCTCCTTTTCGAGGCAGCCACCGGCCCCATTACAGCGCCGGTGGACGTGCCCACGGCTGCAACCGGTGTCATCGGCTCAGGAGACAGCGCGACGTCGGCGACCTCGGCGTTGCCGGTGGTCGGTGCCGCCGGCGCGGGCGCCGCGGCTGGCTTGGCTGCCGGGGCTGCTGCCGCCAGCGCGTACGGCGCCCGCAACACACTCTCGCGCGCCGACGCCCTCGCTGCGGAACGCGATTGGGTCCAGGAGGACGACGATTACGACGAGGAGCCTGTCGATCAGCCCAAACCCCGCTCCCGCAGCCCCTGGACCTGGCCGCTGATTGCCCTGATCCTGCTGGTCCTCTTCGCCCTGGTGGGGGTCATGCTGAGCCAGGCCGGAATCCTGTCCCCGCAGGCACCCGCCAGCAGCAGCGCCATCGCCACCACCACTGCGGCACCGAGCAGCACCAGTGCCACGCCGACCTCTGCAAGCCCCAGCCCCACCATCAGTTCCGCGGCACCCACCCGGTCCACACCGGCTGCCATCAACCTGATCCCTGAGGCCTATCTGGGGCGGCCGTACAACGAGGTCCGCAGCGAACTGGGCAACATGAATCTCAAAGTCACCGGGGTCGAGGTCTTTGACGATTCCGCTCCCGGAACCGTCGTCGATATTAACCCGTCCGGTCAGGTCCAGCCAGGTGACACCATTATCGTGAGCTATTCCAAGGGCCCGGAAGCCCCCGAGACCGTGCCTGTCCCGACGCTGCAGTCCGGTGCGAGCGAATCGGCCGTCCAGCAGGCCCTCCAGAACGCCGGTCTCCGCTGGGCCAAGGGGGCGGACGTCAATCCGACCAGCAAGAAGGAACCGGCCGGCACTTACGTCAGCTCCGAGCCCGCTTCCGGCAGCAAGGTGCCTGCCGGGTCGGTTGTGACCTACCACCTGGCCAAGGCTGTGGGTTCAACCCCCAGCCCCACGGGATCGTAGGACACCATGCCCAATTCACCCCGCACCCCATCGCACCGGGAGGACCGCGGCCCCGTGCACACGCAGCGCGTCCTCAGCGGGCGCTATGAGCTGGGTGAGCTGATCGGCCGCGGCGGCATGGCCGACGTTTTCCGCGGCACTGACACCCGGCTCGGACGCACCGTGGCCGTGAAGCTGCTGCGCCCCGACCTTGCCCGGGACCCCCAGTTCCAGGCAAGGTTCAAGCGCGAGGCACAGGCGGTGGCCGCGCTGAACCATCCCTCGATCGTCGCCATCTATGACACCGGTGACCACGCGGTCCCCGGCGACCACGCGGACACGGTCCGGGTGCCGTACATCGTGATGGAGTTCGTCACCGGACGGACCATCCGCGACCTGATCCGGGCCAAGGAAGTCAGTATCGACCAGGCGATCGATTTCACGCTGGGAGTGCTCGCCGCCCTGGACTACAGCCACAGGGCCGGGATCGTGCACCGCGACATCAAACCGGCCAATGTGATGTTCTGCCCGGAAAATAACAGCGTAAAAGTGATGGACTTCGGGATTGCCCGCGCCATGGCCGACTCGGCCGCAACCATGACCCAAACCCAGGCCGTGGTCGGGACTGCCCAGTACCTGTCACCCGAGCAGGCCCGCGGCGAGACCGTGGACGCCCGCAGCGACCTCTACTCCGCGGGCTGTCTGCTGTACGAGATGCTGACCGGACGCCCGCCGTTCATCGGCGACAGCCCCGTTTCCGTTGCCTACCAGCATGTGCGCGAGATCCCCGAACTGGCCAGCAGCCTCAATCCCGACATCTCCGAGGCACTGGACAGCGTGCTGATGAAAGCCCTGCAAAAGAACCGTGCGGACCGTTTCCAGGATGCGGCAGCATTCCGCCGCGCCCTGCGGGCAGCGCGGAGTGGGGTCGGCGTCCCCGCTCCGCTCGCGAGCGAGGCTCCCACCCACCCCAATGACACCATCCCGACCCCGGCCGCCACACCGACGGCCGCCTTCTCGGTGACCGGCGCGAAGTTCCTTGACGAGACCCCCGCGGGCCGGCTCCGGCCCGAGCACGACACCTCGGTCGATGAGGAGAACACCCTGTTCTCACTCGGGGTGGCTTATGGCGCCGAGGACTCCGGCGACCTTCCGCTGGTCCTGCCGACCGAGCGCGAACACGCCGCGCGGCAGCGGTTGCGGCGCCGTACCGGGATCACGGCACTGATTTTTGTGACAGTCCTGGTGCTGGCGGGCGGCGGGCTGTGGCTCTACAACCTGATGAACCAGGCGCCGCCGCCCGTCGCCAAGATCCTGGTGCCGTCGGTGACGTCGCTGACCGAGACGGAGGCCCTGCAGAAGCTCTACAACGCCGGGCTGAAACCGCAGCTCAGCCGGATGCAGCACGAGACGATCGCCAAGGGCATCGCCGTCGGCACCGTCCCGGCCACGGGGACCTCCCTGGACCCGAATTCGGCCATCACGCTCAACATCTCCGAAGGACCCAGCGTCATCACCATCCCCGCGGACCTGCCCGGGCGCACCGAGGCAGCCGCCCGCGATGTCCTGCGCCAGAAGGGTCTCGCCGGAGCACCCGGCACCACAATGGCCAACCATCCCACGGTCCCGGCCGGCATCGTGATCACGACCAACCCTGCGCCGGGCAAGAACGTGGCCGCGGGCAGCACGGTGGAAATCATCGTGTCCACCGGCAAGGTGGCGGTTCCTCAGCTCGTCGGACTCCCGCGAGCCGAAGCTGAAGCAGCACTGAAGGCGCTTGGCCTCGGCATGAACGCCACGGAAGTGGAAAACTCCCAGGTCGAGCCGGGAAAGGTCACCGGACAGGCTGACGCCGCGGAGGCCCTGGTGGAACAGGGAAAGATGGTCACGGTCACCGTGGCCAAGGCTCCGCCGCCCCCGCCGGAACCGAGTCCCACTCCCACGCCGACCCCGACGTCGACGAAGGGCGCCAAGGAAGACGGCGCTTTCCTGGGCGGGCTCCTGCGTTAGTGCTTGATGAGCGGGCTTAGCGCCGCTGCACGCTGGGCGGCGCCGGACATGCCAAGGGATTCGAGCCAGTTCCCGAGCATCTGGTAGCCGCCTTCGGTCAGCACGGACTCCGGGTGGAACTGCACGCCGCAGAGCGGTGCGGTGCGGTGCTGCAACCCCATCACGACTCCGGTCCCCGTCTCGGCGGTGATCTCCAGGACGTCCGGGATGCTCTCGCGGACGGCGGCGAGGGAATGGTAACGGGTCGCAGTAAAGGGCGACGGCAGCCCGGCGAACACGCTGCCGCCGCGGTGTTCCACGAGGGACGTTTTGCCGTGCATCAGCTCAGGCGCGTGCGTGACTGTTCCCCCGTAGGCCTCTGCCAGTGCCTGGTGCCCCAAGCAGACGCCCAGCATCGGTTTGTTGTGACTGCCGCACCACTTGATCAGCTCGATGCAGACCCCGGCGCCGGCGGGATTTCCGGGACCCGGCGAGATGAGCACGCCGTCGCGCGCTTCCGCGAGCTCGATCGCCTCGGCCAGGGTGACGTCGTCGTTGCGGACCACCGTGGTCTCGGCGCCGAGTTCCTGGAGGTAACCCACCAGGGTGTACACAAAGCTGTCGTAGTTGTCGACGACGAGGATCTTGGTTGTGCTCATGCCTTGTTGTACCAATCGTTGAATCAGTGAGTGCGGGACACCCCTGCGGCCTGACGTACCGCTAGAATTGGCTCCGAATAAGAACTCAAACGTGACCAGGAGCGCGTTGACCGCCGGTGTATTCCTCCTTGCAGGATATCAAGCCAGGGTCCCGCTTCTGTTCCAGCCGCCTAGGAGGACCCGTGCCCGAGTCAAAGCGCCGCAAAAGGACCACCCCCGCCACGACGCAGACGTCCACCGCGCACGCGAACAAGCCGAACCCGGTCTGGTTCAAGCCGGTGATGTTCGGCCTGATGATCATCGGCCTCCTATGGATCATCACTTTTTACATCAGTGAGGGCGCTCTTCCCGTCGCCGCCTGGGGGTCCGGGAACATCGTGGCAGGTTTTGGCATCGCCATTATCGGATTCCTGATGACAACCCGCTGGCGCTCCTGAGCCACCTTGCGAGCTACAAGAAGGCCGGTCACCCCGTGGGGACCGGTCTTTCGCGTTTAACGCCGGAGCCGCCGGCGGGCCGATAATGCTGGAAGGAAGAAAAGGGCAAGCGAAGGAGTCCCATGGTCCCGGCAGGAACCGGATCGGTGATCGGCGACGACGGACTGGCCCGGCCCCCGTGGGCGGCCGTGGATCCAATGCTGCGCGCCTACTATGACACCGAGTGGGGACTGCCGGTACGGGACGAGCAGGGCCTGTATGAGCGCATCAGCCTCGAGGCTTTCCAGGCGGGGCTGTCGTGGGCCACCATTCTCCGGAAAAGGCCAGCGTTCCGCACTGCCTTCCACGACTTCCATCCTGAGACGGTCGCCGCATTCACCGAGGCGGATGTCGAGCGATTGCTCCTCGACACCGGCATCGTCCGCAACCGGCTCAAGATCCGGGCGGCCATCACCAATGCCCGGGCCACAATTGCCCTGAGGGACGACGGTGGACTGGTCGACTTCGTGTGGGGCTTTCGGCCGGAATCAACGCCGGAGCCGACCACCCACGAGGAGGTCCCCACCACCTCGGCAGAGTCGGTCGCCCTGTCCAAGGCGCTGCGGAAGCGCGGATTCGCTTTTGTCGGGCCGACCACGATGTACGCCTTGATGGAAGCCATCGGCATCGTGGACACCCACCTGGTTGATAGCCACCGCCGAGGCACTTCGGGCATCTGGACCCGCTGAACCTTCCCAGCTGTGCACAACCCGGGTCAAAGTTATCCACACTGTTGATAACTCCTTCGCGGCATAACCCCCATGCACAGTATTGGCCGGGCGCTGGGGCTGGCAGGGGGCCAGTCCGTTCTACAACAACCACCCGGAGCGACAGCGCTCCAAGTTATTAACAGTGTGGATTGCCTGTGGATAAGTTCCCCGGCACGGCCCCGGTCAGAGGCAAGGACGCCCCGGTGCGCGTTTTCCTGGTCATCCGGGGGCCGCCGGGGCGTCCGGACAGGTTATCCACTTAATAACACGCCAGTACCCACAAGTTATCCACAGTTGGGGATAACTCTGTTGGCCGGAGGGACTTGGGGTTCTTCTGGAGCCCGGGGCGGCAGTTTTTCCTCAGATCACTTCGAACGACAAGTTATTAACACTGTGAATAACCCTGTTGAAATCAGGGTTGATCGCGGACTCTGCCTCCTGGTAGCCGCCCCTGCTGAACCGCATCTGGCACCTTCCTGCACTCCAAAGCCACCAGGAAGCCTGCAGCTCGCAGGGTTGTCCACTTAACCACAGGGCAGCCCACAGGGTTTATCCACAATTGTGGAGATCCGGAAGGCCTCAGCGTCAAAATCGCCAGCACTGGCGCTCAGATCCGGGTCGGCATGATGAACTACAGCCATGTAAGTTACCAACAGTGTGGATAACCCCTGTGGAAAACATTCCGCGCGAACATGGGGGCCATCCCGGGACTGACGGCGGCAGCGGAGGTGGCCCAGCCGAAGGGGCACGCCTTTCGGGACCAGCTGTGGAAAAGCGCGGAAACCTGTGGAAAACGTTCCACCGCCGCGGAAGGCACGCCGGTACCCGCAGGGGGCCGCACGGACGTGGTTGCTCGAGGCCGAGCGCCGGCGTCGGCGACGCGGGGGAGGTGCAAGGGCAGGGAAGCGGGGCGCGGGAGGTGCCTGGGGCCGGCAGGGCTTAGGCGCTGGCCGCTTTGAGAGCGGTGGCTGCGATCAGCAGGGCGAGCACCAACACGAGGCCGCCGGCTTGCAGCAGGCCCTGCCGCGGGCCGCGGGGGGTGTACGCGATGACGGCGGCGCAGAGCCCGCCGGTGATCAGGCCGCCGAGGTGGGCCTGCCAGGCGATCAGGGGGACCATAAACCCGACCGCAACGTTGATGGCTATCAGGACCCAAAGCTGCCTGGTGTCGCCCCCGCGGTGCCGCTGGACCACAAGCATCGCCCCGAACAGGCCGAAGATTGCGCCTGACGCACCCACGACGCCGCTCAGCGGCTGGCCGGGAATGTAGCCGGGGGTAAGCAGAAGGTAGCCGACGGAACCGCCAAGGGCGGAGAGCAGGTAAACGGCCAGGAAACGGATGCGGCCCAGCAGGGGTTCCAGCACCTGACCGAAGATCCACAGCGTGTACATGTTCAGCACGATGTGGAGGATAAAGCCCTGTGAATGAAGGAAGGCAGAGGTCAGCATCCGCCACGGTTCGAAGACCCCATACTCCGGGGTGGCGTACACGGTGGCGAACGCCAGGTTACGGTAGATCCCGTCATTGGGGATCAGCCACTGCAGCACGTAAAGCACTGCGCAGACGGCGATGATCCCGTAGGTGACCACGGGTTTGCCGGTGGTCATGGCGCCGCCGTAGACCGTCTTGACGTCCGGCGTCGTGCGTTTGGTTTCGTTGACACAGTCAACGCATTGGAATCCGACGGCGGCCGCCCGCTGGCAGTCGGGGCACGCAGGGCGCCCGCATCGCTGGCAGCGCACATAGGCGGGCCGGTCCGGGTGCCGCGGGCACACCGGGATCTGCGCGGACGGCTCTGCCGCCGGAATTCCATAGCTCATGCGCGGGGCTTAGAGCTTTTCTACATCAATGCTGTTGATGGTGACGTCCTCGACCGGGCGGTCGCCCATCCCGGTGCGGACACCCTCGATGGCGTCAACAACCTTCTTGGAGTCCTCATCCGCCACCTCGCCGAAGATGCTGTGCTTGCCCTGCAGCCAGCCGGTGGGAATGGTGGTGATGAAGAACTGCGAGCCGTTGGTGCCGCGGCCCATCTGGATGCCGGCGTTCGCCATGGCCAGCTTGTACGGCTCATTGAAGGTCAGTTCCGGGTGGATTTCATCATCGAACTTGTAGCCGGGTCCGCCGACGCCGCGGCCCAGCGGGTCGCCGGCCTGGATCATGAAGTCCTTGATGATCCGGTGGAAGATGGTGCCGTCGTACAGCGGCGTTCCGGTCTTGTCCTCGCCGGACTCCGGGTGCGTCCAGGCCTTCTCTCCGGTGGCCAGCCCGACAAAGTTCTCGACCGTCTTGGGGGCGTGGTTGCCGAAGAGGTTGACGACAATGTCGCCCATGCTCGTGTGGATGGTTGCTTTTGCAGTTGCGATGGCAGTCATACGCCCTATTCTTCCATGACGGCCATCTACATACCGGGTCGGTCCGCGAGTTCCGCGCTGGGTGAAATCCGCCCGAATTCGGCCTGGAGAATAGCCGGTGAGGTCTGGGACACGTAGGCTAACAGCAGAACCGCCACATTAATCGGGAGGTAGTTGTGAAGAAATCGGATCGTATTGCCCGCGAGCTGGAGCAGTCAGTCAGCACCGGAGTAGGGAACGCCAAGGAATGGGCCACCCCGCGGGTTGAAGCAGCAGTCAACTGGGCCGTTCCGCGCCTGCAGCAGGGCCTGGATACCGCTTCTCCCAAGATCCAGGAAGGCCTCAAATCGGCGGCCTACAACCTCGCCGACGGTGTTGCGACGGTGACACCGCGCCTCCAGGACGGGCTGGCACAGCTCGCACCGAAGATCAGCGATGCCGCAGAGGGAGCCACTCCGCGCCTGCACGGTGCGGTCGACAAAGCGGCGCCGGTCATCGCAAACGCCCGCGACCGGGTCGTCGTCGAATATCTGCCGAAGCTTTCGGACCAGATCGGCCATGCCTCCGACGCCGTGCACCGCACACTCCAGAACGCGCCGGCCCATGTGGACGCAGTTGCCCAGAGGCTCGGCGAGGCGGGGATCATCCACTCCGTCCAGGAACAGACCAAGACCGCCGGAACGCACGTCAAGGCTGCTGGGAAAAAGGCTGGCAAGGCCGTCAGCCGCGAACTGGGCAAGCCGGGGAAGCCCAAGCACCGCGGATGGCTGGTCTTCGGCATCATCGCCGCGGCCGTGGCCGCCGGTGTCGCCGCCTGGAAGGCTTCCCAGCCGGTCGAGGATCCTTGGAAAACGCCGTCTCCGGTGACGCCGGCCCCCGTACCGGCCACGACCATCAACGAGGTCAAGGATTCCGTCCAGGACGCCGCCGCCACGGCCGGCGCAGCGACCGTGGCGGCCGCGGACACCGCAGCGGAGACTTCGGCTGATGTTGCAGAGTCCGCCGATGACACGGCGGACACCGCCAAGCACGCGGCAACGGACGCCGTCGAGGACATCCAAGAGGCAGCTGGCAAGGTTGCCACCGACGCGAAGACCGCCGTCCGGAACATCGCGGCCAGCCGCAACAACGGCACCGACAAGGGCACCGGCGCCTAAGACAGCTTAGGGGCCCGCGGGCAGCAGGGAGGGATTCCGCCAGAGAGGCGGGGTCCCTCCCTTCTTTGGCCGCTCGATGTTTACCTGTTCGTAGCCGGGGCTCTGCCCACGGCCGGGCAGTAACAAACACCGTTGGTGCTAAATTTGTGGGGATGTCACCCGAAAAATCCGCTGAGGATGCCTTACACGATGCTGTTCAGTCACCGGCTGTGTCCATTGTCATCCCCGCCTTTAACGAGGAAAGCGTCATCCGGCAGTGCCTCATTGCGGCCGTGTACCAGTCCGTCCCTGCCCACGAGATTATCGTCGTGGACAACATGTCAAAGGACCGCACCGCCGACATCGTCCGGCAGATGCAGATGGAATATCCGGAGAGCCCCATCATCCTGCTCAGCCAGGACTGGATCCAAGGCCTGATCCCCACACGCAACTTCGGCCTTGACCAAGCCACGGGTGACATCCTCGGCCGGATCGACGCCGATTCCGTGCTGGAGCCCGACTGGGTCGAACAGGTGCAGAAGGCCTTCCGCGACAAGGCCGTGCACGCCGCGACCGGCCCCGTGGTCTATTACGACATGCCGATGCGGCGCTTCGGCCTGAAGGCCGACGACAAAATGCGCCAGCTGATGCTCAAGCTTGCCAAACACCAGTACCACTTTCTCTTTGGCTCTAACATGGCCCTCCGCCGCTCAGCGTGGGAACTCATCCGGACCGAAGCGTGCCGGGACGAGAAGGACGAGATGCACGAGGACATCGATTTGTCCCTGCACCTGGCCGAGCACGAGCTCCGGATCCAGTACTGGCCGCAGATGGTCTCCGGAATGTCAGCTCGCCGGCTGGAAGACTCACCCCGCGACTACCGCTACTACGTCACGCGCTTTGACCGCACGTATAAAGCGCACAACGTCAAAAAAATGGCGCTCAAGGCCCCCATGGTGGTCTTCTTCTCGGTGTACTTCCCGGCCAAGCTGCTCCGCGCGATCCACACGGTCAACACCGCCCAGCCCGCCCGCCGCGGCGGCCAGTAGCGGCAGCGGCGCCCGCCGCCGCCGTCGTCGTCAGTCAGTCCCCAGCTCGGCCAGCGGGGCCGCGCGGCGCCGCACGCCGCGGGAGCCGCGCTGCCCCAGCACGACGACGGCGAGGCCCACCAGGATCAGCGCCAGGCCGGCGTAGGTGCCGGCAGGCAGGGTCTCGGACAGGAACGCCGCAGCGAGCAGCGCGGCTCCGGGGATCTCCAGCAGGATGATCATGGAAACGAGCAGCGGACTCATTGTGGCGAGCAGGTGGTTGAAGGCGGTGTGCCCGATCAGCTGGGCGCATACAGTAACCGCCAGGATGCCCAGCCAACCAGCGGCTTCGAACCCGGCCAGCGGCTGCCGGGAGAACAGCGCCAGCAGCGCGACGATGGCCGCGCACATCCCGTAGCAGAGCGTGGTGTAGACGCCCGTCCCCATGGTCTGGCGCGCCTTGCCGCCGGCCAGCGTGTAGACGCCCGCAAGGGCACCGCCAGCGACCGCCAGGAGGTCGCCCAGCAGCGCCTCCGGCGAGCTGCCCATGTCGAAGCCGGTGATCACGATGACACCGCCGAAGGCAATACCCAGGCCGACCAGGACCGGCCAGCGGTGTCTGACGCCCCGGAAGAGCTGGAAAATGGCGATCCAGCCGGACTGCAGACAGACCAGTGCAGTGGCCGCCGCGACCGACGTCAACTGCAGTGAGGTGATGAAGCAGGCGAAGTGCAGCGCCAGCGCCACGGCAGCTGCCAGTGACCAGCGAAAATCCCTGCCGCTGACCCGGCCGAACTCGCCGGGGTTCCGGATCAGCACGGGCCCCGCCATAACCACCGAACCGATGGCGTTGCGCCAAAAGGCGATTGCCAGGGCACTGACCGTGGTGGCCCCAAGAGTAGCGGCGATGAGGGGTCCGGACGAGGCCACGCCGAGGACGCCCAGGGCGGCAATGAAGAAGTTCACGATCCCACAGTAGTGGGGGCGGAATGGGACAGCTGACGCATCCACATCCTTGA
This sequence comes from Arthrobacter ginsengisoli, assembly GCF_031456935.1. Lineage (NCBI taxonomy): Bacteria > Bacillati > Actinomycetota > Actinomycetes > Micrococcales > Micrococcaceae > Arthrobacter > Arthrobacter ginsengisoli. The sequence goes on from NZ_JAVDVQ010000004.1 coordinate 62,732, forward strand.
CCGTGCCAGCCGGCGGTGCCAGTCTTAAATCCGGTCTCATCATCATCCACAAAGGAGACCGTCATGGCTTCAACCATCCGCAAAAGCCTGAATAATCCGGAGGAAACCCGCCCCGTCAAAGACGGTATGGGCCAGGTGGAGCTCGTTAATCTCGACGCCGGTGCCGTGTCGCGGGTGACATTCCTGCCCGGCTGGAAGTGGTCGCAGCACGTCAAGCCGATCGCCCGGACGGACAGTTGCATGATCGCCCACAAGGGCTACACCATTTCGGGTCACCTCAAGGTCGTGATGGACGACGGCGAGGAGAACGAGTACGGCCCGGGTGACTTCGGCATCATCCCGCCGGGGCACGATGCCTGGGTTGTCGGAGATGAGCCCTATGTCTACATCGATTGGCAGGGCATGGACGACTACGCGAAGCCCAAGGACTGATGCCGGCAGCCCGGTACCTGAGTCGGACCGGCCTGAACGTTCCAGGGGAATGCAAAAGGCCCCGGACCGCGTCTCCGCGTTCCGGGGCCTTTCCTATGGTGGAGGCACGGGGACTCGAACCCCGAACCCCCTGCTTGCAAAGCAGGTGCGCTACCAATTGCGCCATGCCCCCATAAGAAGCAACCCGACAATCATACCCTAGTTCGATGAGCTGTCTTCCAGCTCCCGATCCGGGAATCCGGGCTAGTCAACCGTGTCGGTTGATTCGCTCCAGACCGTTTTCCGGGCCTCGGATTCCTGCACTTTCTTGTAGAGCAGGACGCCTGCGATCGTGGCTGCAACAACCAGCAACTTCTTCACATGCACCCCGTTCCTGTCCGGAGATAAACAAATACCAACCGAACTTCCACTTGAATCTGTACAGATTCCGTGGGCGTACCAGGACTTGAACCTGGGACCTCTTCGTTATCAGCGAAGCGCTCTAACCGCCTGAGCTATACGCCCCGATGCCTCATCGGGCCGAGATATGACTGTACAGCACATCCCGGCCCGATCTCAAATCGAGGCATTTCCACGGTAAAAATCCGGGAAACTACGGGTTTTTAGTCGTCCGTGAGGGTGACACCGATGCCGCCAACGAGGGTGGCCGAGATGTTGTAGAGCACCGCTGAGAGCATGGACAGCGCTGTCAGCAGTACCACATTGATGACGGCGATGATGGTGGCGAACGATGTCACCTGTCCAAGTGAGGCAACCTTCTTCAATTCGAAGCCCCCGCCTTCTGAGCCGGCCAAGGTTCCCAGCAGGCCATCGACCTGATCGAATATCCCGGTCAGGTCCAGGACCGTCCACAGCACGATCGCGGCCACAACGGTCACGATACCCAGGGCCACGGAGAGCAGGAAGGCCATCTTCAGCACGGACCAGGGCTCAACCTTGCTCACCAGCAGTCGGGCCCGGCGGACCTTGGCCTTGGGTGCCGGCTTGATCAGCCCGGGTGTGCCCTGGCCTGGTGCCACCGGGCGGCCCTGCGCGGGACGCTGGCCGGGTGCCGGCGGCCGCTGGGCCGTGGCATTTACGCTGCCGGGTACGCCGGGGCGCTGCTCGGGGCGGGACGGCGCGCTTACCCGCGGTGCGGCGGCAGGCTGCCGTACTCCGCCGGGAACGCCGCTGTTCGGCTTGGGATATGAGTCGGAATTACTCACTCGTTACCTCCGGTGTTGTCTTCGTCCAGCTCGGCATTGCCTGATGACTCATCTGACTCCGGGGCCGGTGCTGATTCTTCCGCTGCGGACCCCTCATGTGATCCGGTATCTTCAGCCAACGTTACGTCATCCGGCACCGATGACTGGCTTTCGGCAGCATCGCCTGTGTCTTCGCCTGCATCTTCGCCTGCGTCCGCGTCGTCGGCTTCGAGTCCGCGTTCACTGTTCCGCGCCACCTCGATGATGCGGTCGTTCTTGTCCGGCTTGGCAAAAATAACCCCCATGGTGTCCCGTCCCTTGGCCGGCACTCCGCTCACGGAGGAGCGGACCACCTTGCCGCCCTCCATCACCACGAGGACCTCATCCTCTTCCTGGACGATCAGGGCGCCCACGAGGTGGCCGCGCTCCTCCTGGTATTTGCCAACCTTGATGCCCAGTCCGCCACGGCCCTGGAGCCGGTATTCCTCCACGGCGGTCCGCTTGGCGTAGCCGCCCTCGGTGACGACAAAGACGAAGGAACCGTCCGTGACGACGTCGGCCGTCAGCAGCTCGTCGTCCTCGCGGAACTTCATTCCGGTGACACCGGACGTTGCCCGGCCCATCGGCCGCAGGGCCTCATCCGTGGCGGTGAAGCGGATCGACTGTCCCATCCGGGAAACGAGCATCAGGTCATCTGTCTCGGAGACCAGCTGGGCGGAGACCAACTCGTCACCGTCGCGCAGGTTGATCGCGATGACTCCCGCGGAGCGGTTGGTGTCGTAGTCCTCAAGTCGGGTCTTCTTCACGAGGCCGCGCTTGGTGGCCAGGACCAGATACGGCGACTGCTGATAATCCCGCAGGTCCAGCACTTGGGCGATGTGCTCGTCCGGCTGGAACGCGAGCAGGTTCGCCACGTGCTGTCCCTTAGCGTCGCGTCCGGCTTCCACGAGTTCGTACGCCTTCGCCCGGTACACCCGGCCAAGGTTCGTGAAGAACAACAGCCAGTGGTGGGTCGTGGTCACGAAGAAGTGCTCGACGACGTCGTCGCCGCGCAGCTGGGCACCCTTGATTCCCTTGCCGCCGCGCTGCTGCGAGCGGTAGTTGTCGCTGCGGGTGCGCTTGACGTACCCGCCGCGGGTAATCGTGACAACCATTTCCTCTTCGGGAATCAGGTCCTCCATGGACATGTCGCCGTCGAAACCCAACAGGACCTTGGTGCGGCGGTCATCGCCGTGCTTGGCCACAATCTCGGCCAGCTCGGTGCTGATAATCTCCCGCTGGCGTGATTCGGAGGCCAGGATCGCGTTGAACTCGGTGATCATGGCTTCGAGTTCGGAGTGGCGGTCCTGGATCTTCTGGCGTTCCAGGGCCGCAAGCCGGCGCAGCTGCATGTCCAGGATGGCGCGGGCCTGGAGTTCATCGATGTCCAGGAGCTGCATCAGGCCGTCACGGGCGGCCTCGGTGGTGTTCGATGCCCGGATGAGTGCGATGACTTCGTCCAGGGCGTCGAGCGCCTTGAGGAGGGCGCGCAGGATGTGTGCTTCTTCCTCGGCCTTGCGGAGGCGGTAACGGGTCCGGCGTGCGATGACGTCGAGCTGGTGCGTGACCCAGTGGCGGATGAACGCGTCGAGGCTCAGTGTGCGGGGCACACCGTCAACGATCGCCAGCATGTTGGCTGCGAAGTTGTCCTGCAGCTGGGTGTGCTTGTAGAGGTTGTTGAGCACGACCTTGGCAACGGCGTCGCGCTTGAGCACGATCACGAGGCGCTGCCCGGTGCGTCCCGAGGTTTCGTCGCGCAGGTCGGCGATGCCCGAGATCTTGCCGTCCTTCACGAGCTCGGCAATCTTAATCGCCAGGTTGTCCGGGTTGGCCTGGTACGGCAGTTCGGTGACCACAAGGCAGGTGCGGCCCTGGAGTTCCTCTACGTTGACGACGGCGCGCATGGTGATCGAGCCGCGTCCGGTCCGGTAGGCGTCCTCGATTCCCTTGTGGCCCAGGATGGTGGCGCCGGTCGGGAAGTCGGGTCCCTTGATGCGTACGATCAGCTCTTCGAGCAGTTCCTCGCGGCTGGCGGTCGGATTGGCCAGGTACCACTGGACGCCGTCGGCAACTTCACGGAGGTTGTGCGGCGGGATGTTGGTGGCCATGCCGACGGCGATGCCCGAGGAGCCGTTGACCAGGAGGTTCGGGAAACGGGCCGGCAGGATGGTGGGTTCCTGGTTCTTGCCGTCATAGTTGTCCTGGAAATCGACGGTTTCCTCGTCGATGTCGCGGACCATTTCCATGGCCAGCGGGGCCATTTTCGTTTCGGTGTACCGCGGTGCTGCTGCGCCGTCGTTGCCGGGAGAGCCGAAGTTTCCTTGGCCCAGCGCCAGCGGGTAGCGCATGGTCCAGTCCTGAATCAGGCGGACCAGGGCATCGTAGATCGCCGTGTCGCCGTGCGGGTGGTACTGGCCCATGACCTCGCCGACCACACGGGCGCACTTGTTGAAGGACCGCTCCGGACGGTAGCCGCCGTCGAACATCGCATACAGCACGCGGCGGTGGACGGGCTTGAGGCCGTCGCGGACGTCCGGAAGGGCGCGGCCCACTATCACGGCCATCGCATAGTCGAGGTAGGACCGCTGCATTTCCGTCTGCAGGTCCACCTGTTCAACGCGGTCGGTCAGCACATCCGTGTCCAGGACCATGCCCTCGACGACGGGCTCGGCATCGGCCGGTCCGGCCGGAACTTCTGGTGTTTCGTCACTCATAGTCTATATTTTCCGTTTCAGGTATATATCGGTCCAGGAATATTCAGGGACTCTAGGAGACCGCTAGATATCGAGGAACCGAACGTCCTTGGCGTTCTGCTGGATGAAGTTTCGGCGGGATTCGACGTCTTCGCCCATGAGGGTGGAGAAGGTCTGGTCAGCGGCCAGGGCGTCGTCCATGGTGACTTGCAGGAGGGTGCGGTGATCGGGGTCCATGGTGGTGTCCCACAGCTCGGTGTAGTCCATTTCGCCGAGGCCCTTGTAGCGCTGGATGCCGTTGTCCTTGGGGATGCGGCGGCCGGCGGCCTGGCCGGACAGCAGCCGCGCATCCCGCTCCCGGTCGCTGTAGACATAGTCGTGCGGGGCGTTGGACCACTTGATCCGGTAGAGCGGCGGCTGCGCAAGATAGACGTAGCCGTTCTCGATCAGCGGGCGCATGTAGCGAAACAGCAGGGTCATCAGCAGTGTGGTGATGTGCTGGCCATCCACGTCGGCATCGGCCATCAGGACGATCTTGTGATAGCGCAGTTTGCTCAGGTCGAAATCCTCGCCGATTCCGGTGCCGAACGCAGTGATCATGGACTGGACCTCGGCGTTGCCCAGGGCTTTGTCCAGCCGGGCCCGTTCCACGTTCAGGATCTTGCCGCGCAGCGGCAGGATGGCCTGGGTCTCCGGATTGCGGCCGCGCTTGGCGGAACCGCCGGCGGAGTCGCCCTCCACGATGTAGACCTCGCACTTCTCGGGGTTTTTCGACGAGCAGTCGGAGAGCTTGCCGGGCATGCCGAAGGATTCCAGCGGGCTCTTGCGGCGCGCGTTGTCGCGGGCCTTACGCGCTGCCATCCGGGCCTGGGCCGCGGAGATGGCCTTTCGGATGACGTCGCGGGCGGGGCCGGGGTTGCGCTCCAGCCAGTCACCGAGTCCATCCGTGACGACGCGCTGCACAAATCCCTTGACCTCGGAGTTGCCGAGCTTGGTCTTGGTCTGGCCTTCGAACTGAGGTTCGGCGAGTTTGACCGAGATAACGGCGGTCAGGCCTTCGCGGATATCATCACCGGTGAGGTTGTCGTCCTTTTCCTTGATGATGCTCTTCTCCCGCGCATAGCGGTTGATGAGTGAGGTCATCGCGGCGCGGAATCCCTCTTCGTGGGTGCCGCCCTCGTGGGTGTTGATGGTATTGGCGTAGGTGTGGACGCTCTCGGAGTACGCGTTGGTCCACTGCATCGCCATTTCCAGGGCGATGTGCCGTTCGGTGTCCTCGGTTTCGAAGGCGATGACGTCCTCGTGGACCACGTCGACCTTCTTGCCGGAGTTCAGATGCTTCACGTAGTCCAGCAGGCCGTCGTTGTACTGGTACACCACGGTGTGGAACTCTGCCGGGACTTCACCTTCGGTCGGGACGACGTCGAGATCCAGGTCCCCGTCCTCGGAGGGTTCCTCCGCGGCGCGGCGCTCATCGGTCAGCGTGATGCGCAGCCCCTTGTTCAGGAAGGCCATCTGCTGGAAGCGGGCGCGGAGCGTTTCGAAGTCGAAATACGTGGACTCAAAGATGCTGGCGTCCGGATAGAACGTCTGGGTGGTGCCCGTTTCGGTAGTCTCTTCACCCTTGACCAGGCCGCCCTGCGGCTTGCCGCCGTCAGCGAAAGACATCTTCCAGACGTGCCCCTGCCGGCGGACCTCGGTGTTGACCCGGCTCGACAGCGCGTTGACCACGGAGATGCCCACGCCGTGCAGACCGCCGGACACGGCGTAGCCGCCGCCGCCGAATTTGCCACCCGCGTGGAGGATGGTCATCACGACCTCCACGGTGGGCTTGTGCTCCGTCGGGTGCATGTCTACCGGGATGCCGCGGCCATCGTCGACCACCTTGACCCCGCCGTCGGCCTGCAGAACGATTTCGATGTGCGTGCAGTATCCGGCCAGTGCCTCGTCGACCGAGTTGTCCACGACTTCATAGACGAGGTGGTGCAAACCACGCGGTCCGGTGGAGCCGATGTACATGCCGGGACGTTTCCGGACCGCCTCCAGGCCTTCGAGCACCGTGATGTCGCTGGCGCCGTAGCCGTGGGCGATTGCGGTTCCCGACGGGGTGTCAGCCGCTTCGCCCGTTGCTGGTTCCACTGCCGGGATCTCTGCATTGTCGTTAGCCACAGGCGCTTTCGACTCCTCTTTTTCATTGAAGGGCCGGCGGTCGCCCTTTCCCGGAGGAAACGGCTACCGCCAGCGGGCACGTCACTGATCACACCGGATGTGCCGCTGGCCTGAGGATCCGTCTACCGCACGCGGATGTCGCGTCGGAAACGGACTCAGTCAACGTTTCACCGGCGCCCAGTTATCTATCACGATTCTAGCGTGTTATAGAGGCGAAACCCGCATTCCAGGGGCCCAAACGGCAAGGAAAGTGCCACTGGGAGGCCGCCGGCTCCGCCTGCAAGGCCCTGGGGGTACGGGGCTGGGGTGCCTATACGGCTCCCGGGCGGCTAAGCGTCCTACACGCCGTTTGCGGATTATTCAAGAGTTTTGCAAGGAGTGCTTCAGATCCGCTGGCCCGGGGCATGCGAACTATCCGTAGGTGTCGCGCGGGCCGCGGCCGTTGACGGTGCGGCCGCCCTTCCGCCAACTCGGCGCCGCAGGTCCCAGCACCTGGATTTTCGTCACGACGCCGTCGCCGAGTTCGGTGCGGAATTTCTCCAGCAGGCTGATGCTGAGCAGCCGCAGTTGCGTGGCCCAGGCGGTGGAATCACAGCGGACGTGGAGGGTGGTGTCGGTGAAGCTTTCCGGGGTGCAGTGGGCGGAAATCTCCGGGCCGACGAGTGTTGCCCACTCCGCCATCACCGAGCCGACTGCCACGGGAGAGCTCCAGCCGCGCTCCGCGACGAGCCGGCCCACCACCTTGCCGAGCCCCATCGGGTCACGGCCGGTGCCGTGGAATTGTCCGAAACCACGGGTGGAACTGGCACTGCGGCCTGTTTTCTGCGGGGTGCTGCCGGGCCGCGGCGGGGCCTTGCGCCGTATTTCACCACGCGACGCGGCCGCCTCGCGCATCCTGTTCAGGGCCGACTGGGCAGCGTCGATGTCATCCGGATCGCGGCCGGGTTGCAGGCCGCCGTCAGTATCCTTATTCATCGATCTGCCCGCTCATCGATTCCTCCCGGGATTACCTTCACCCGCCGCCCGTCCAGTTCCGCGGGGATATCGTCCTCGACGGCGGCGGTCACGAGCACCTGCTCGGCGCCGGATACTATTGCCGCCAGTTTACGCCGCCGCTGGACGTCCAGTTCGGCAAAAACGTCGTCCAGAATCAGGATGGGGGCGGATCCGCCGGTGCGGGCATCGTCGAGCATGACATAGTACGAGGCCAGCCGGAGGGACAAGCACATGGACCAGGTTTCGCCGTGCGAGGCATAGCCTTTGGCGGGGGCGCTCCCCAGACCGAGTTCGAGTTCGTCGCGGTGCGGGCCGACGAGGGAGATCCCGCGTTCGAGTTCCCTGCGCCGTGACGATGCGAACGCCTGGACGTAGCGATCGGTCAGTTCGTCGACTGACAGGAGGCACAGGTCCTCGGCCGGCCCCGTGGTTTTCGCGCCGTGGGCTCCGAACGGGCCGGCAGCGGAAGCCGGTGCAGCGCCGTCGTCCTCCACAGCGACCTGCAGCGTGGACCGGTAGACGGCCTCCGCGCCCTTGGACCCGTCAGTGAGCTGCGCATAGGCGTTCCTGAGGTGCGGCCGCAGCCGTTCCACCAGTTCAAGCCGGGCATGCAGCAATTCCGCACCCGCCCGGGCCATGTGCTGGTCCCAGACATCCAGGGTGGCCTCATGGCCGCTGCTGAATTTGCCGGCGCGCGCGGATTTCAGCAGGGCATTACGTTGCTTCAGTACCCGGTCGTAGTCGCTGCGGGTGGCAGCGTGCCGCGGGATTAGGCTCACCAGGAGCTCATCCAGAAAGCGGCGGCGGCTGGACGGATCACCTTTGACCAGGGCCAGGTCCTCGGGGGCGAACAGAACTGTCTGGCAGATACCCAGAATGTCCCGGGCCCGGAGCGGATTGCTGCGGTTGATCCGGGCGCGGTTGGCACGGGAGCTGTTGATTTCGAGTTCCAGCACGGTGGACTGCTCACCGCGGACCAGTTTGGCGCGGATCATGGCCCGTTCGCTGCCGAACCGCAGCAGCGGCGCGTCCGAACTGACCCGGTGGGAGCTGAGTGTTGCCAAGTAGCCGATGGCTTCCATCAGGTTCGTTTTGCCGATGCCGTTGGCTCCGACCAGCACCGTGACACCGGGCTCAAAACTCAGGTCCACCTGGGCGTAGCTGCGGAAATCTGTGAGCGAAAGTTGTTCGAGGTACACGCCGGGTTCAGGATTTCAGGGCAGGACTATTTGGCCGGGCGGGTCGCATGTCCGCCGAACTGGTGGCGCAGCGCGGAAACCATCTTCATCGCCGGCGAGTTGTCCTCGCGGGAGGAGAACCGGGCAAAAAGGGCTGCTGTGATGGCCGGGGCCGGCACAGCGTTGGCGATGGCTTCTTCCACCGTCCAGCGGCCTTCACCGGAATCCTCGACATAGTCGTCGATCGATGCCAGGCCGGGGTCCTCGTCGAGGGCTTTGACCATGAGGTCCAGCAGCCAGGACCGCACGACGGTTCCCTTCTGCCAGGCGCGGAAAGTGCCGGGAAGGTCGGTCACGATTTCCTTGGCGGCGAGCAGTTCGTAGCCTTCGGCATAGGCCTGCATCAGCCCGTACTCGATGCCGTTGTGGACCATCTTGGCGTAGTGGCCGGCGCCGACCCCGCCGACGTGGACAAAGCTGTCGGCCCGTTCGCCCTCGGGGCGGAGCACATCAAAGACCGGCATCGCACGGTCAATATCCGCGGCGTCCCCGCCGGCCATCAGGCCATAGCCGTTCTGCAGGCCCCAGACCCCGCCGGACACACCGCAGTCGGCGAAACGGATGTCCTTTTCAGCCAGCGCGGCACCGTGTTTCTGGTCCTCGGTGTAACGGGAGTTCCCGCCGTCGATCACGAGGTCACCGGCATCGAGTTTGTTGCCGAGTTCGGTGATGACGGCGTCGGTGATGTCGCCGGAGGGGACCATCACCCAGATCAGGCGCGGCGCGGGTACAGCGGTGAGGAGTTCGTCCACACTCGCGACGTCGGTGACGTCCGGGTTGCGGTCAAAACCGGTTACTTCGATTCCACCCTTGCGCAGCCGTTCGCGCATGTTGAAACCCATTTTTCCAAGGCCGATCAGTCCGATGTGCACGGTATGAACTCTCTTCTGCGATGGGGGTGGTCCAACTGTTGAAGGCACCCGTTCGGTGGCCGGTTGCTGCGGTCCGCGGGTCCAAACGGTAGCAGCGGTGGCTAGTTGGGCAGCCGGACCGGCATGACCAGGTAACGGTAATCGCCCTGGTCCTCACCGTCTGCGTCGTTCTGGGCCGTGATCATGGCCGGCTTGGGCGCACTGGTGAACGAGAAACGCACAAACTTGGACTCGATAACGCTCAAACCCTCGATCAGGTAGTGCGGGTTGAACGCCACGGTGATGTCCTCGCCGGTGAGCTGGGCTTCGAGCTCTTCCGATGCCTGGGCATCTTCGCCGGTTCCGGCGTCGAGGTGCAGCTGGCCCTGGGTGAAGGCGAGCCGGACAGGCGTGTTGCGTTCGGCCACGAGCGAGACGCGGCGCACTGCTTCGACGAGTTCGGAGGTCTGCACCGTTGCGTGGATCGGCGTGGACTCCGGAAAGAGTGAGCGGATCTTGGGGTAGTCGCCATCCACCAGCAGCGACGTCGTGGTGCGCCCACCGCTTTCGAATCCGATGAGGCGGCTGTCGTCGTCGGCGAGGGCAAGGTTGATGTCGCCGCTGCCGCCAAGGGTCTTGGCAACTTCGTTGAGCGTTTTGGCCTTGACCAGTGCGCTGGTGGAAATGCCCGGTGTGACCGGCTTCCACGGGACTTCACGCATGGCCAGGCGGTAGCGGTCGGTGGCGAGCAGCGTGATCAGGTCATCCTCGATCTCCATCCGCACGCCGGTGAGGATCGGGAGGGTGTCATCTTTGCTCGCCGCGATGATCACCTGGGAGACGGCCTGGGCGAACGCATCGCCCGGGACGGTGCCGCTGATCGGGGGCAGCGCGGGCAGCGGCGGGTACTCGGCTTCCGGCATCGTGGCCAGGTGGAAACTGCTGCGGCGGCAGCTCAGGGTGACTTTGTGGCCGTCGGTTTCAATCTCCACGGGAGCGGAGGGCAGGCTGCGGCAGATGTCAGCCAGCAGCCGGCCCGAGACCAGAATCGTGCCTTCGGTGGTGATGTCGGCAGGGATTTCGAGGCGGGCAGAGGTCTCGTAGTCGAAGCTCGAGAGACTGACGGTACCGGCTTCAGCCTTGAGGAGCAGTCCGGAAAGTACGGGTACTGGCGGCCGCGGAGACAACGACCGGGCGGTCCAGGTGACGGCTTCTGCCAGGACGTCCCGTTCGACTCTGAACTTCACGGAAGGGTGCCGCCTTTCATTGCTGCTGTCATCACTGCTGGCCGGGCCACCGGCCCGGCAGGGAATCACAAAAGATGTCCAGACGGACACACTGCAGACAGCTTAGCCGCAAGAGGTGTGATTCTCCCATCCCCGGCTTACATCCATGTGGTTTGGGCCGGCCGGCCCGGTGCCGTTTTCGGCCAGGGTCCGGAACGGTCCTGGGCGGGGTGCGGGCCCCGGAACGAAGTTGTTATTTGAGGGAATTTCATTTTCTAGGGATTAGTAGTGTTAATAACTGCTGTGGATACTGTGGATAACTCGATTTGGCGGCGGGATTCCGCGGTTAAGCCCTGTTCATGGACTGTGGGTGGAGCAGGTTTTAAACAGGGTGTGGATGGGGATAACATTTTTGGCCGCAGCGCTGATCCACAGGCGCCTTAAGGGTTTTAAGCCCATTAACCGCTGTTGTCCCCTTAACTATCCACAGGTTTGTCCACAGGCGCCTGTTAATAAGGTAGGAGTGCGCGGCCGGCCGGCTCAGGAATTGCGCTGTTGCTGCTTGATCCGGTTGGTCAGCTCGGTCACCTGGTTGTAGATCACTCGACGCTCGGCCATCAGCTCACGGATCTTGCGGTCCGCGTGGATGACGGTGGTGTGGTCGCGGCCGCCGAGCTCCTGCCCGATTTTGGGGAGGGACATGTCCGTGAGTTCGCGGCACAGGTACATGGCAATCTGACGGGCGGTCACCAGGGTCCTGGTCCGTGACTTGCTGCAGAGCTCTTCCATGCTGAGCTTGAAGTAGTCGGCGGTCTGGGTGAGGATCTGCGCGGAGGTGATTTCCTGGGCTCCGTCATCGGTGATGAGGTCTTTGAGCACCATCTCGGCCAGAGCAACGTCGACCGGCTGGCGGTTGAGGCTGGCAAAGGCCGTAACCCGGATCAGGGCCCCTTCGAGTTCCCGGATGTTGCTGGAGATCTTCGAGGCGATGTATTCCAGGGCATCATCCGGGGCGGAGAGACCCTCGCTGAGGGCCTTCTTCCGGAGGATAGCGATCCGGGTTTCGAGTTCGGGCGGCTGGATGTCCGTCAGCAGGCCCCATTCGAACCGCGACTTCATCCGGTCCTCAAATCCGGCGAGCAGCTTGGGCGGCTGATCGGAGGTGATGACCACCTGCTTGTTGTTGTTGTGCAGGGCGTTGAATGTGTGGAAGAACTCCTCCAGCGTCCGGTCCTTGCCGGCCAGGAACTGGATGTCATCGATCAGCAGGACGTCCACGTTGCGGTAGGTCGTCTTGAAGCTGGTGCCTTCGTCATCGCGGATGGAGTTGATGAAGTCGTTGGTGAATTCCTCGGAGTTCACGTAACGGACCCGGATCCCGCTGTAGAGCCGGCGGGCGTAGTGGCCGATTGCGTGGAGCAGATGGGTCTTGCCGAGTCCGGAGTCGCCGTAGATGAAGAGCGGGTTGTAGGCCTTGGCCGGCGCTTCAGCCACCGCGACGGCTGCGGCGTGGGCGAAGCGGTTGGAGGAACCGATCACGAAGGTGTCGAAGACATACTTCGGATTGAGGCGGCCAAATTCGTGGGAGGTGCTTGGCAGCATCGGCTGCGGTTTCAGCTCCACCGAAGGATCAGCCACGAGGGACAGTTCGACGGCGGGTTCCGGCTCCGTGTGCAGCGGCACCAGATCGGTGTCGACGTCGATCGCGCAACGGATTTCGTCGGAGAAGACGTTCCGCAGGGCGTCGTCGAGGGCTTCCTTCACCTGCGTCTGCAGCACTTCGCGGGTGAGCTCATTCGGCACGGCCACCAGAAGGGTAGAGCCGATGAGTCCCTGCGCCTGGGCGAGGATGACGAAGCCGCGCTGCCGGGGTGTGACACGGTGGTCGTTCTCCAGCAGGCTCACGACCCGCCGCCAGGAACTTCCGACAGTGTTGGCTTGGTTGGCTTCGTCTACTGTCATCAATCAGTTCCTCAAACTTGCTTGTATTCATTACGGCAGCCGCACGGGTGGGTCCAGCCAGCTGGACGCGGGTTAATCCACAGGGTTATGCACAGTCCGTGGATAAGGGGCTACTGAGCCACTGTAGGGGATGAAAACGCCAGAAGATAGCTGGGTTCTCTCCTGTGGATAATTACACCGTTGTGGTTCACAACCAGGGTTTGTGAACCGCTTCATCCACAGGCTGTGGCGGCAGTTAGCCACAGCTGGGGAAAGCTTGCGAAGCGACCCCCGGTTTGACTCGGGAGGCCGGCAAGCCCTAACGTTGTGAAGTCCCATGTGTACGCTTTGCGCCTCATTTGAATCTCTCCCGACGTTCCGCGTCGTGCGAGTCGAGGGAAGCGGCACATACAAAACTTAGCGTCGACCAGTTCTTCCCCTTGATCGGGTGGGCGCACCTTTGATCCCACTGGAGTAACTAACGTGAGCAAGCGGACTTTTCAGCCGAATAACCGCCGTCGAGCCAAGAAGCACGGCTTCCGCCTTCGTATGCGTACCCGTGCCGGCCGTGCCATCCTGGCAGCCCGTCGTGGCAAGGGTCGCACCGAGCTGTCGGCCTAAATAACTGACTCGTCGGTCCACATCCCTGTGCGAGTGTAAAGGTGCTGGCCACCCGCAACCGTCTGAGGACATCAACCGATTTTTCAACAACCGTACGTTCCGGTGTCCGCAATGGACGCCGGAACGTAGTGTTATATACGGCAGCCCTCGCTGCCGATGAACCAAGCCGGATCGGATTCATCGTTTCCAAGAGTGTCGGGAACGCTGTGGTTAGGAACCTCGTTAAGAGGAGACTGAGAGAACTCGGCGCCATGTCGTTGCAGCACTACGGCAGCGGGTTCGCGATTGTGGTTCGGGCCCTGCCCGCTGCGGCGGGTGCCAGCTGGGACCAGTTGTGCTCTGATTACGGTGCCGCTTTGGAAAGCAACATGAAACGACTGGGCAGCCGCCTTCCAAAGGCTGCTTCTTCAGTTTCTGACGAGACAACACAGGAAGGGACCCCGCGTGCATAACTCAACTGCCGCCGTCGTCCCGCCTGCAAAATCCGCAGCAGTATGGCTGGGCCGGGCAGTCTGGAACTTGCCCCGCAATATCCTCATCCTGTTGCTTCTGGCGTACCGCAAGGTGATCTCACCGCTGTACGGCCAGGTATGCCGTTTTTTCCCCAGCTGCTCGGCCTATGCCCTTGAGGCGATCACCGTCCACGGTGCGGTGAAAGGGAGCTGGCTGGCGGCCAAGCGCCTGGTGCGCTGCCATCCCTGGAATGCCGGCGGTGTGGACCATGTCCCCGCCGGCAACTGCGAGTGGCCCGCGGACCGCACCCCCACAATTGTTGTGCTGAATAATCCGGACAAGTACCTGGCCGCTCAGACTGATGGAGAAGGCCGCTCCGCGGCCTGACGAATAGGGATATCGTATGGACTTCTTTGAAACAATCATGTTTCCGTTCAAGTGGCTTGTGTCCGCCATCATGGTGGTCTTCCACGATGGACTGAGCTCCATCGGCATGCCCGCCGCCAATGGCTGGACGTGGACGCTGTCCATCATCGGGCTGGTGTTGGTGATCCGTGCCGCCCTGATTCCCGTCTTCGTCAAGCAGATCAAGGCCCAGCGAGGCATGCAGCTGCTGCAGCCGGATCTGAAGAAGCTGCAGGACAAGTACAAGGGCAAGACCGACCAGCTGTCCCGCCAGGCCATGGCCCAGGAACAGATGGCCATGTACAAGAAACACGGCACCAATCCGTTCTCGGCCTGCCTGCCCATGCTGATCCAGATGCCGTTCTTCTTTGCCCTCTTCACGGTCCTGTCCGGCATCACGACGGCGGCCGCGAGCGGCAAGGGCATCGGGGCGATGAGCCACGAACAGGTCGTACAGTTCGACGAGTCGAGCATCTTTGGCGCCCCGCTTTCCGCTACCCTCCTGCATGGTACGCCCGAGGGCGGCAACGTCGTCGCGGTGTGGATCCTTTCGATTGTGATGATCCTGGCCATGACGGCCTCGCAGTTCATCACTCAGAAGCAGATCATGGCCAAGAACATGTCTGAAGAGGCGATGGCCAGCCCGTTCATGAAGCAGCAGAAGATGATGCTCTACATCCTGCCGATCGTCTTCGGCGTGGGCGGCATCAACTTCCCCATCGGCGTCCTGATCTACTGGACCACCACCAACCTCTGGACGATGGGGCAGCAGTTCTTCGTGATCCGCCGCATGCCGACACCGGGATCCCCCGCCGCCAAGGCCCTGGCCGAGCGCCGTGCCGCCAAGGGCATGCCGGCCCTGCCCCTGACGGGCGCCAAGAAAGCCGATGCCGAGGCAGCCGAAGCTGCGGCGGCTGCAGCCCTGGTGGCCAAGAGCCAGCGCGTCCAGCCACAACGTAAGAACAGGAAGAGGAAGTAATGTCCGCCGAGAGCACCGAACACGCTATTTCCGCTGAAGCCATCGAAGAGCAGGACGAGGCGCTGAGTGCAGTCCAGGACGCCGGGCAGGACACTGACTCGGGTACCGAGGGCTCAGAGGACCAGGGCACCTCCGCCAGCCGCCTCGAGGAAGAGGGGGACGTCGCGGCGGACTACCTTGAAGAACTGCTGGACATCGCCGACATTGACGGCGACATCGACATTGAAGTCCGAAACGGCCGCACCTACATCTCGATTGTCGCTGAGGAAGAGTCGGCCGGACTCGAAAACCTGGTGGGCAAGGACGGCGAAGTCCTCGAGGCGCTTCAGGAACTGACCCGCCTCGCGGTGCTGTCCGCAACGGAAAACCGCTCCCGCCTGGTCCTGGACATCAACGGCTACCGCTCCGAGCGTGCCGGCGAACTGCAGAAACTGGCCGAGGACGCCGTCGGGTCTGTCAAAGAGTCCGGTGAAGCCGTGGCGCTGGCGCCCATGAGCGCCTACGAGCGGAAGATTGTGCACGACGCCGTTGCTGACCTTGGTCTCGTCAGCGAGTCCGAAGGCGAAGGCGCAGACCGCCACATCGTCGTTTCCGCAGACTGAAGCCCGCGGATAGCTTGATGGTTGAGATAACCGCTGCCGAATTGCAGGCAGCACAGACGATCTTTGGGGACCGCCTGGACCTGGCGAAACGCTATGTGGAGCACCTGGCCACGTCCGGGACGGAGCGGGGTCTGATTGGCCCCCGTGAAATTCCCCGGTTGTGGAGCCGGCACGTGCTGAATTGCGCTGTGATCGAGAGCCAGATCGCCGAGGGAAGCCATGTGGCCGACGTCGGCAGCGGCGCCGGTCTCCCGGGCCTTTGCCTGGCGATTGCCCGGCCCGATCTGGAATTGACCCTGATCGAACCGCTCGAACGCCGCGTCATTTGGCTGCAGGAAGTTGTTGATGACCTCGGTCTCGACAACGTCACGATCATGCGCACGCGGGCGGAGCTTGCCGTTGGCATGGTGGACGCCGACGTCGTCACGGCGCGCGCCGTGTCCGCACTGTCGAACCTCGCCGGACTGACCATTCCGCTGTTGGCGGGTAAGGGCGAGGTTGTGGCGATCAAGGGTCGCAGCGCCGGCGAGGAAATCGAAAAGGCGGCCAAGGTGATCCGGAAGCTGGGCGGTACCCAGACGTCCGTTGTCGTCGTGGGCGAGGACCTGCTTGAAGAACCCACAACTGTTGTCCGAATCGTTGTGAATAAGCCTCAAAAGTTTGCCTAGCATCAGCCCGGTGCCACTGGAGGCCACGGGTAAGAGGTTAGGCTAGTAACCGGCAGCAAGAGCCGAACGAGAGTGAGTGTGTCACAGTGACCAGTAGCGAAGCCTCCACACAACGGATCCCCCCGTTTGTGTCCCTGGGGTCCGCACGGGCCTTTGTTGCGCCCGCACTCGCTTATGATTACTCGGCGAAACACCCGGGTTTGGTTGCAAAAACCACCGGCATGATGAGCGTTTCACGTGAAACATCGGTCGCCGGCCTACCGAATGTCCTGGACTCGATAGATGATTCCAGCCCCATCGCCCGTGAACTCGCCCATGAGAACAGGCGTCGGGAACGCCTCCTGGGTCGTGAGCTTCCGAAGCCGGAGAAGACGCGAATCTTCACCGTCTCGAACCAAAAGGGCGGCGTCGGCAAGACGACGACCACGGTCAACATCGCGGCCGCCCTGGCCGCCGCAGGCCTGAACGTGCTGGTCATCGACATTGATCCGCAGGGGAATGCCTCGACTGCCCTGGGAATTGAACACCACGCCGACGTTGACAGCATTTACGACGTGCTTATCAACGACATCCCTTTGCAGGACGTTGTGGCGCCGTGCCCGGATATCGCCAAGCTGATCTGTGCGCCCGCAACCATCCACCTCGCCGGCGCCGAGATCGAGCTGGTGAGCCTGGTTGCCCGCGAGCAGCGCCTCCGCCGTGCGATTGATGTGTACTCCAAGCAGCGGGCGAAGAACGGTGAGGAGCGGCTGGACTATATCTTCATCGATTGCCCGCCGAGCCTTGGACTGCTGACGGTCAATGCATTCTGTGCGGCCAACGAGGTGCTCATACCGATTCAGTGCGAGTACTACGCGCTGGAGGGACTGAGCCAGCTGCTGAAAAACATCGAAATGATCCAGAAGCACCTGAATGCCGATCTGGTCGTCTCGACCATCCTTTTGACCATGTATGACGGCCGCACCAACCTTGCGGCGCAGGTGGCGGCCGAGGTGCGCGAACATTTCCCGGAGCAGGTCCTCGGCGCTGTGGTTCCCCGCTCGGTGCGAATTTCGGAAGCCCCCAGCTACCAGCAGACCGTGATGACCTACGATCCCTCATCCAGCGGGGCCCTGTCCTATCTGGAAGCCGCTGCCGAAATCGCGGAACGTTAGAATCTTTTCAAGAATTGCACTAGCTAGAGTCCGGTGATGCGCGGCTCTTCCAATGGAGGGATTTATCCATGAGCGATAAGCGACGCGGCCTGGGCCGTGGACTTGGAGCACTCATTCCAAGTTCCGCTGCAGCTTCCGGCAACGGGTCAGCGCCGTCCCGTCCCGTGGATCTTTTCTTTCCTGAATCCCGAAAGCGGACACCCGCCGCTGAGACAGCGGCAACGGAAGAGACCGTCACGGCTCCCGGCAAGGAAGTGACCGCCGCGCCGCAGGCGACGACCGCTCCCGCGACGAAAAAGGCACCGGCACGGAAGTCTGTCGCCGCCAAGGAAACGGGTCCGGCTGTAGCACCGAATCCGGCCCCGACGGACCCGGATCAGACGGAGCCCGACCAGGGTGACGACGAAGCTTTTCACGATGCGGACGTGAACGGAGTGGAGCTCGTGGAGGTGCCGGGTGTCCGTTTCGCGGAAATTCCGGTCACTGATATCCACCCCAACCGCAAACAGCCGCGGTCGGTCTTCGACGAGGACGACATGGCGGAGCTGGTTCACTCGGTGCGCGAAATCGGCGTCCTCCAGCCAATTGTTGTCCGCACTTCTACTGAAGAAGGTGGAGAACCGTACGAACTCGTCATGGGCGAGCGTCGGTGGCGGGCAGTGCAGGCCGCAGGCCTGCAAACCATCCCTGCGATAGTCCGTGACACCACCGATGATGACCTCCTCCGCGATGCCCTGCTGGAGAACCTGCACCGGAGTCAGCTGAACCCGCTCGAAGAGGCGGCCGCCTACCAGCAATTGCTCGAGGACTTCGGCACCACGCACGAACAGCTCGCCGACCGGATCGGGCGTTCACGTCCCCAGGTGTCCAACACGCTCCGACTGCTCAAACTTCCGCCGCTGGTACAGCGCCGCGTCGCCGCCAGCGTCATCTCTGCAGGCCACGCCCGCGCACTGCTGGCACTCCCCGATGCCGCCGCCATGGAACGCATGGCTCAGAAAATAGTCGCAGAGGGCATGTCCGTTCGTGCCACTGAAGAGGCCGTAACGCTGTATCAGAATCCGACTTCCACGCCCAAAAACAACATTCCACGTCCCGGCGCACGACACGAGCGCCTGGATTATCTTGCATCCTCACTCTCCGACCGGCTTGATACCAACGTCAAGATATCCCTCGGGGCACGCAAAGGACGAGTCAGCATCGAATTCGCAAGCGTGGAAGACCTCAACCGGATAATGGATGTGCTCACGCCAGGAGCGCCCGGCTAGCGAGCCAGCGTCGCTGTCGGGCCGTGGTGGGAGAGAGTTGTTCCCGCCTAACGTTCTGTCTGGTGGTTAGCGGCCGCGCCCAGGCGGATTATGGACGTGCCCGTCTCGGTCGACGCCGGTTGGCCTTGGTGCTGTAGATCCGCCCGAGCCGATCCGCGAACTGCGTGACCTGACCCGAGTCTCCTCCCGGGCCATGCTCGAAGCCCTCATCCTCGCCGGACTTGCCAAGGGAACCCTGCGCTTCAGAATGCCGAGGTCGTCGGCACGCTCACCGGCTGGTTGAGGGGCCACTATGCGCCTATGGCCGCGCTGCATCTGGCCCGGATCGACACCGCCCAGCCCGGCATCTTCGACGCCGACGTGTTGATCGAAGAAACCGGGGCGGACATGTCCCGCACCTAATCCCCGGCCGGCAACCTGCTCGCAGAGAGTGAAATGCTACACACATCCGGGCGTCGACCACTTCATCCCCCTGGATCCAGCCAAAGCGACAGAGCAGCGCTATCGGGAATTTCAACAGCCTCGGCTTGACGTCACCATCGCCCGACCACCGCAGCCTGACCGCGATTACTTTCGTGTTGGTCAAGATCGCTGTCATTGGGGTCTGTTTCACGTGAAACGGACCCCTCCTTTGGCGAAGCCGCGCATCGGCCGGGACCCGTAGTTCATTTCCTGTGGGGCACCCGCTCAGTTTGGGGCACGGGTGTGGCGGCAAGGGTTCGGTATGAATATGGCCAGGAGAATACGGGATCTGTGATTGAGCAGCTCCTCCTGATCCGGCTCCATTGGGAACGTGCTTTGGCTGCTTCACGCCAACAGCCGCCTGAAACCTGCTGCCTTCGTGGCCTGGCCCGACAGCCTTTACCAAGATCGGACGGACTTCTTCTTGCCCGTCCCACCAATCTGGTCATGTAGGGCATGTCCCGTCGCCTCGTACCGGATTGGGATCCGTTCCCTTCCTGCCGGGGTGGGAAGGCTGTCCCAAGGCTGGGAGTCCGGGCTTCGTAGTGCTGAGGCGGGGTGTTTCACGTAGAAGCGTCCATCTCTGCCCCGGCGTCAACTGACCTTGCGACCCTGGATGAATAATTCCAAGGGATGTCAGTGGTCGTAGGCGCCCAGTGAGCGGCGGACGGTCTGTCCTGTCTCGTCGTTGTGCCAGATGGCAGCGGTCATGGCCAGCAGGCGCTGGATGATCCGGGCCGTGACGCCCGCAGGGGTGCGTCCGCCGTGGTGTTCGAGGTCCAGCTGGCCCTTGAGGGTGTCGTTGATCGATTCGATGATCTGCCGCAGGGGCTTGAAGAACCGGGATCCTGCCCGCGGTTTTTCTCCCTTGCGGGCCGGGCGGAGCATATCGATCCCGACCTGGTCGACGGTTTCTTCGAAGCCGGCACCGTAGTAGTTCTTGTCGCCGATGAGGATCTGGCGGTGCCCGTCGGCGCGGACTCTGGCCATGGCCGGGGTGCCGGCGAGGATGTCCAGAAAGGTCTGGCGTTCGTCGGCCTTGGCCCCGGGCAGGGCATACCCGACCGGGAGCCCGTGCAGGGTGCAGACCAGATGAAGGCGCAGGCCCCGGAAGTATCGGCTGTGAGGCGCAGTAGCCGTATTCGGCCCATCCTGCCTTCTCGGAGCGGCGGAAGGCTTCCTTGTACCGGGCGCATTCAACCGGACTCGAATCGACCACCCAGACATCGTCACAGCAGATTTCGTTCCGCTCCGTCAGCACCCTGATGAGCCAGTTCATGGCCGGGAAGAGCCGGCGCAGGCGCTTGTTGTACCCGGCCTGGCCCGGCAGATACGGGGAACATCCTGCCCAGATTCTTCCGGGCATGGCGCAGCCAGCGGGCTTCGCTGGTAAAGCCGAGCAACGCCTGCATGACCGCGGGGTCATCACTTCGACGTCCGTGATCCGCGGACTGATGCCGATCCGGGGCCGGGCCGGGACCCGTTCCGGATGCGCCTTCAGCAGGGCACGACATACCGCCCGGACCCCTTGGAATTTCATCTAGTCCATCAGAGCGACTCCGTGTCCACTGCGAAATTCCGTTCTGACCCTCGCAAGGAGAAGCTGCTCCGTCCAGACCGCGGGGGCGTCTGGTGGCATGGGCGTTCGAGTTTCTGCGGTTGGTTCCGCCGACCACCGGGGCATTCGAGCGAGCTCCTGGGTTTCATCGGGGCCCGGTTTCACGTGAAACATTCCGGGGCGGCCGGGGCACAACGGACGCGGTGCACTATGACCGTCAACTGCAGTGCCCGCCGGCCGGAGTTGCCCTGGTTACCGGTGGCCTGACTGCGGGCAGCGGAGCGCTCCGTCTATAGCCTCATCTTGCCTACATGGTACCGATTCACCTACTCCGACCCAGCGATCCCGCAGAAGCGCCCGGAAGGGCCCTGACGCCAACGGGCATCCATCGGGCCCTACCGGCAGCCAAGCGCGCGGCGGTCATTCTCTTAGGCCACGAGCGGCAGTCAGACGGGATTTAGGCCCGCCCTTCAGTGACTGAATCGACCCGCCAATACGGAGGCAATTGTCAGTCGGATTTCCTTTGTCCCGCTGCGCTACTCCGCTCCCCCTGACGTTGGCCAGGTCGACGCCGTGCGGTGCCTCTGAGTCTTCCTAGTCCAGTTCACCGATGTCCAGGCCGGCGATAGGGAGGGCCACCACGGGTCGGTGGTGATGTGGGCGGACTTAGCTGCGGCTGCGCTAGCCGTCCAACCATGGTGCGTATTACCGGATGCCGTTCTTGACGCATCAGACGACGTCCAAGTCGCTACCGACCCCTGGATCCGTCCCGGGACTGTTCGTGGGCAAAAGTTCTCAACCAGGCACGGCAGTGCAGTCCCCCGTGAAGATGGGCCCGACACTATTAATGAGAACTTTCTCCCCGGGCCGGTGTCCGGACCAGGCCATATGGTCTCCCGCCCCGGCATGCTTGGTCACCCAACCACGACGACGTCCAAGCCAGTGGTCATCGGAACGCTCCGGATTGACGGACGAACGGGGTTGGCCACGGATGGCCAAGCACGCACCTGATGACGATGCTCGTCGGAGATGGTTGCCGGCACGTCCTCGGCACACCGGTATTTCGTTCCCCGGATTCGGTACCATTCGATCGTGCGTGCTGGGTCTTCCGCGTTCGGTACCATTCGATCGTGCGTGCTGGGTCTTCCGCGTTCGGTTCGTGTGAACCGGATTCTTGAGTCCCCCGGTTTGAGTGGCGTGAGTCGGAGTATTGGATCGTTCTGCCGGCACGCCCGAACTGCCGTCCCGGAGTCACCGGCCGGCACGCCCGCCCCGGAGTATCGGATCCCGCGGTCACCTCGCGCGCCGTTTGGGCGGCGCTGGCCAGCCCTTGCCCTGAGAACAGGAGGCCATCTGGAGCATTCCTGCGATGGATGGTTCCTGCATGAAGCGGTGGATATCGCTGTGGATAACTTTGTGGATTACCTCACAGCCGAATTCCCCCACGCGCACTGATCTCAGACGCCACACGGTTCGTGCAAGGGAAGCGTCTGACCCCTTGCTGACGCCGGGCCGTGGCTGTTTCACGTGAAACAATTCGGAGCTCTAAAAGTGACACCCTACACACGCCACCGTGATCTCTAAATCCCCTGTTGCCGGTTAATTTTCCGGGGAATTCTGGGCATTTTTGGACCGACGACGGCGGCGACTCTTGACGTTGAAAAAGTTGCTGTTCGCTGGGCCCGGGGATGGAGACATTGCAAGAGCACAGCCATGCAGGTGGACTGACACCACTCGTGGCCCAGCCTGAGGCTATGTCTCTGTAAGACGCATCACGACGCCTGTGGATAACTATGTGAATAAGTTCTGTGGAGAACTATGTGGAAATCGAAGGCTGGCGACTCGAAGCGAAGGGAGTGACCGAAGTTGTGGCAAGTTCTGCCGGCCCACGAGGAGGCGAAAAGACAGCGAATGCCATCGTGGACGTCTCCGGTGTTGGAGCAATCGGTACTGCCGGTGAGCGGCAATTCTTCCCCGGCTGGTCGAGTGTCTTTGGGTCGGTTAGTCGGGTGTCGCCGCTATGGGTCCAGGGTGGGAGTGCCGCCCGCTCGAACGGACCCCGCCAACACTGTCGGCCGTTCACCCCGTTGTGGAGCGTTTGGGCGTTCGTGGAACCCAGCGTGAGCGCCCGTTCGACCAGGGCGGCTGCGCTCTCTTCCCGAGGAACTTGGGGCGTACAGCCTATCGATTGGTAGGGACAGGCATAGTCGGAAACCGAGAGCGAGTGACCCGGCCGGTCTGCCAAGCGCTCAGCCGAGTGCGCCGTAGACCGTCGGGATTCCGTTTTCCCTGTGAATGGCACTCGGAGTACTGTCTGACCGGGACAGCTCGAACCGGCGGGTCTGGGCCTTCTCAGTCCTGGTCGTTGAGCAACTGGTCCCCCGAACGAACCACCACTGGGACTTCCGGATCGTCCGCTGCCAGGCCTGAACTGCACTTCCGTCCTGACTCCAGCCCTGTTGGTGGCGGGCATTGCGAGAGCGACTGAGGTGCACCGACTGCGGCCAAACGGCCACACAGCAACACTGCCCCAGGCCATCGACAGGAACCTGCCCGCACTGCCAAACAGCCAGGTCCACAAGGCCCCACACTCCCAAGGATCAGTCCCCTGTGGCTCCCCCGACTGAAGGAGGCCCGGCAATGTAGCCGGCGTCGTGAGCTCCCTCTGCAATTCTGGCTGGAAACGATTGAAGACAGGAAGCGGGGCGGTCAATTATGAGGCCCACGCTTTCACTGCTGATGATGGCCTGGGCTTGTGAGAACATTGGCGTTTCACGTGAAACACCGATGCGAAGAACAGGTCAGCCCATGACCTACATGGAGGCCGAGCCTAGCCCTCTCCGCATTCGTCGTGCGTGTCTATCGTTGGACATGGCGACTAGTTCGGAGAAAGGCCAGCCAGCGGCATCCGGTGCATCCGGGGCCAAATTGATTTGTCCGCGATGGCAGACGCCGGGTACCGATCAATCAAGCCGTGGGTTCTGCGGCTGCAAAGCGGCCGCATAACACCTATTTGATAGCGAGATATCGAATATGTGTTGGCGGTCTGAGGATTACGACCCTATGGCAGCCGACCCATAGGGACAGCGGGACGACATCGACAGGAACCAGCCCCCACTGCCCACCGGGCCAGGTTCACAAGGCCCTGCTCTCCCAAGTATCAATCCCCCGCGGCTCCCCCGACTGAAGGACACCAGGCAATGTCGCCCGGCGTCATGGGCACCCTCTGCAATTCTGGCTCGAAACGGTCGAAGACAAGAAGCGGCGCGGCCAATCGTAAGGCCCCCGCCTTCACTGCTGGTGATGGCCTGGCTCATGAGAACGTGGGTGTTTCACGTGAAACACCGACGTGAACAACAGGTCAGTCCCTTGACCCAACTTGGAGGCCGTGCCTAGCCTTCTCAGCGTCCCTGGGGCGTGTCTACCGTTGATTATGATGGTGACTGGTTGCGATGTCGGCTGCTTCTGCCCCTGGGCGCGATCCATCCGGTGCGACCGGGGCCAAATCGATTTGTCTGCGATGGCAGATGCCGGGTAAACCGAGCCATTTGATCTAGGTCTCTTCTGCATCCGGTCGCCGCGATCAACTACTGGATAGTTGGATATCCCACAGCTTAGGGCAGCCTGATGGATTGGAATCCCCATGACAGGTGGATCAATTCCGGCAAGGCTAACCAACCGGCAGCCTGTTTCACATGAAACAGGACCGGCTACAACTATGCTGTGACGGCTGAGACCGCTCGTGACCCTTTACGCAGCAGCTGAGAAAGTGAATCTCCGCGAGTGGTCGGTGCCGAATGATCCGGTTCCGATTCTGGCCAATGCGGACTAATGTTCCCTCGCGGGCCGCACTGCTCCCCACGTGGCGCCTCCCTCGTCAAAGGTGTGGACACACCACATCACTGAGCTACAAGCCCACGTGTTCGTGCTCCACCGTCCCCTACTGGTTTCACGTGAAACATAGTCTGGACATAGTTGTCGCGGTGATTAGGCCATTCGGCTGTAGTCTCGACCGAATTCCGTTCGACGCTAGTCTTTAGGTCGCTAACCCACGATTGACACATACCGGGCGCTCAAAGGACGGCAAGCCGCGACGAGCGCCCAACCGGATCCTTTGCCAGTCTGAAATGTCTAACCTTAGGGAGAAGGAGAAGACTGGAGCACAAGACGACAAGCAGTCACCGAACGTACTCGATCTGCCCCCGGAATGCTCCAGGACTATTGCCTCCGATTCCGCACAGGGCAACCGCCATGACTGGTCCGTAGATTGACCCAGACTTCACGATCATGTTTCATGTGAAACACGATCAAACACCTGACGCCCCCGTCGGAACCGTGCAATAACGAAGTACTCTTCCGCGAGTACGGGCTGGGCGGTGTTTCACGTGAAACCCTTAGCGCCGTTATGTTTCACGTGAAACCATCAAAAGGGCAGGGCTCGGCTGCGGATTTCCGCCACCACATGGCCGGGCTGGTTCGAGCCGGCTCCCCCTGATACCGGCCGGCCCAGACGACATCACATCCCGGGCCCCAGAGGGGAACGGGCCCTGGGCTCCCTAGGGAAAGTTTCACGATCCGGATGGGAGGAGGCTGGCGAAAGCAGTGAGCAAAGGCAGTCGATAACTGCTGATATCGGTGGTTGGCCTCAGCTGTAGCGTTGGCGGTCAGCCAACGACGGCGGTATCAGCCCAACGGGTAAAAAAACAAAGTGGCCCCATTTCCCTGACGGAAGTGGGGCCACTTTGGCGTGGTCCGCGCTGGGCGCTGACCCACACGGAACTAGGACAAAACGTCCGCGAATTCCTTTTCGAAGAACTGCTTGGGACGGGCTCCGATGACAGTGCCCTTCACTTCGCCGCCCTGGAACAGGTAGACAGCGGGGATTGACGTGATGCCGTACTGGGCAGCGATCGCCGGATTGTCATCAACGTTCACCTTGACGACGTCCACCTTCTCGCTGTACTCCACGGAGATCTCGTCGAGGATCGGTCCGAGCTTGCGGCACGGTCCGCACCATTCGGCCCAGAAGTCCACGATGACCGGCTTTTCAGAAGCCAGGACATCGGTGCTGAAACTTGCGTCTGTTACGTCTTTAGCGTTGCTCATTGCCTGTTTCTCTCTGGTTGGTTGCTGCGCCGATTAGGCGTGGAAGTCTGCGAGGTAGTGCTCGACGTCGAGGGCGGCGACGCAGCCGGAACCCGAGGCGGTGATGGCCTGGCGGTAGCTCGGGTCAATTACATCGCCGGCGGCGAACACACCCTTGACGCTGGTCTTTGACGTGCGGCCGTCGACGGCGATCGTGCCTTCGGGGGTAAGGTCCAGCTTGCCCTTGATGAGTTCGGTGCGGGGATCGTTTCCGATCGCCACAAAGACGCCTGTGACCGCGAGTTCTGTTTCGGTACCGTCCACGAGGTTCTTCAGTCGAAGACCCGTGACCTTGTCCCCGCCGATTACATCCTCGACGCCGCTGTTCCAGACGAATGTGATCTTCTCGTGGGCGAGTGCGCGGTCGGCCATGATTTTCGAGGCCCGGAGGCTGTCGCGGCGGTGGACCACGGTGACGGACCTCGCGAACTTGGTGAGGAACAGTGCCTCCTCCATTGCGGAGTCACCACCGCCAATCACTGCGATGTCCTGGTCTTTGAAGAAGAAACCATCACAGGTTGCGCACCAGCTGACGCCGTGGCCCGAGAGCCGCTTCTCGTTGGGTAGGCCGAGTTCACGGTACGCCGAACCGGTCGACAGAATGATGGAGCGCGCCCGGAAGGTCTCCCCGGATCCGATGGTTACGGTCTTGATGTCGCCGTCGAGATCCAGTTCAGTGACGTCTTCAAACTGGATTTCAGTGCCGAACCGCGCGGCCTGCTTCTCGAAGTTCTCCATCAGGTCCGGGCCCATGATGCCATCCGGGAATCCCGGGTAATTCTCGACGTCGGTCGTGTTCATCAGTTCCCCGCCAGCGGTGACTGATCCTGCCAGGAGCAGCGGCTTCAGGTTCGCGCGCGCCGTGTACACCGCGGCGGTGTAGCCCGCGGGGCCGGAGCCTACGATGATGACATCACGTACGTCGGACGCGGTGTTTTCTGCGTTGCTCACTGAACGGTGAACCTCTTCCTTTGTCTATCCGCCCGCCTGGGTGGCCGGCCACATGGCACAACTACTACTTGGTGCTGAATATTCCGGTCAGGGCCGGTGCTGCACGAGCACACGGCCACTCAGGGGCCCTCGTGGCCGAACAACGGCCGGGCCCCATTGGATTTCTAACCCCGCTACTGGATCTTGATCTCAGCCAGACGCAGGCCGAATCCATAACGGGTCTTTGGCGCCGCCAGCTGAGGCAGGGTCTTGATCGAGACGATGACATACTGCGCTTTAGTGGGCGTCTGCAGGGGCATCGTCAGGTCCGAGGACGTGAAGCTGTTGCTGCCGACCTGCTTGGCGCCGTCGAGGGAGGGACGGTCGTTGGTGAAAACGCTGATGCTGCCGCCTGAGGCCCCCAACTGGCTGAGGGTTACCGAGGAAACCTCGGTGGGGTTCTTCAGTTTGACGACGAGCGGAACCTCCGCTGCGAGGCCACCCCAGTTGTCGGTGGCGAACTCCATGTCCGACCAGTAGCTGGCGGCATTGCCGTCGAAGGTCTTGACCAGGTCGCCGTCGTAGGTTCCGGCGAAATCGAAGTTGCCCAGCCGTGTGACGCCCGCAATTGCCGGCGGACCGGCAGCCGGCGCGGGGCTGGCGGTACCGGACGGCTTTGCCGTGCTCGGGGCGGGCGCGCTGGAGGTCGCACCGCCCGCGGCGGGCTGCGGAGTGGTCTTGAAGAGACTGCCGAGATTGGTCACGGCAAGAACCAGACCGACCACGAGGACCGCGGCCAGCAGTCCGCCGACCAACCAGCGCATGGAGCGTGGCTCGCGCCGGGGTTCCTCGTCCTTGCCGTAGTACTCGTCATCCGCCGCGGAGTCGCTACTCCGGGCCGAACCGGGGAAGAACCCGGGAGCGCGGTCCGCCGCGGCACCGCCGAGCGCGGCAGCAAACTCCGGCGCCTGTGCCTGGCGGGACGTCTGGGGGGCCTCGTCAGCGGGCTGATCGTAGTCGTAGTCGTCGTCGGACCACAGCGAAACCTTGGGGGCTTCGGCGGCAGCGGGCGGTGTGGAGTCACGTGCATTGGAGCGCGGCGCACCTCCCTGCACCGGCTGGGGCGCCGTGATCTCAGGGGCGGGTTTCTGGGGTGCTGCCTCGGCGGACGTCGCTATAGGGGAAGCCGCCGTGGCGGCGGCACCCGCTGCGGCACCTGCGGCGAGTCCCGCAGTCCCCGCTGCTCCGGCACCGGGCGACGCCGGCGGACGCGAGGGCACGCGCGCGGGCGAAGCCGGGCTGGCCGGCGTGACACGTGGTGCGGCGGGCGTTACGCGCGGTGCGGGGGGCGTGATGCGCGGTGCCGCGGCGGCAGAACGCTGGTTCTGCGCGTAGTTGATGTACCCGGCGTCTACTTCTTCATCGTCGTAGAGCCCATCATAGGTCTCGGGTTCATGGGAGCGCGGCTGGCCGAAGATTTCACTGCCCAGCGTGTCGGTGAAGAACGGCTCGACGTAGGGCGGGTTGGAAGACACGACCAGGTCCAGCAGGTCAGCCGCCGAAGTGTGGTTGGTAATAAGGTATGTGGTGGCGTCGCTGACCCCCAGGTCGAGGATCTGCACGCTGCCGGGACGCTCGCCGGTGGCGACTTCCCGGGCGCTTTGTGCCACTTGATCCGCATTGCCGGGCCCGGCCACCAGAATGCTCACAGGTCGGTTCAGCACCTGGTCCACGCCGTCCAGCACCAGATCCTGGTCATGCGAGGTCAGTACAGTGGCAGTGACCTTGTAACGGCCACCTAGTACTGATCCGACATCGATCGGGTGGGACACGGTTCCTCCTAGAACTGTCCGGGAGCTGCCGAACTGATCACTTCATCAGTGACCGCAGGTCCCCCGCTAAAGCCGGTGGATCCCTGGTCTGCAACTCCCCTTGTTAGTCTTCGATCCTAGCCGATGCTGTGTCCGCGCCGCGGAAACACGGCACCGCGTAACCTGCTGGTCGCTATTTTTTCTTCTTACCGCCGAACGGGAAATAGGGGTTGTGCCCTGCCGGGCCCTGATACGTCCTGCGCCCGGGCAGCGGGATCTCGCCGCGGCCCAGCCCGCCCTCCGCGGTGGTGGGAACGTCCTCGGCGGGCAGGTAACCGCCCTCCGGACCCGCGCGCCGGGCCCGTTCGTCCTGTTCGTCGAGGTCCGGGCCGGCACGGAAGGATGCCGCGTCGAACTCCCCTGAAATTCTCGGAATGAGTCCGGTGTCCACCGAGACAGTGGCCCGTTCCGGCCGTGCCCGGGGTGCAGCGGCGCCGTCGGGACGGTCAGTGTCCGGCGGCCCCGCCGGGCGGCGGCGCAGCCGGCCCAGCAGCGGCTGCGCCAGGTCGCTTAGCTCGGTTACGCGGAAGAGCTTCAGCAGCAGCAGGTACGCTGCCAGCATGACGGGTCCGACGACGACGATCGTCACGAGCGCGGCGATCGGGGTGCTCCAGGCGAACCCATCCGGGTTGTAGCTTCCCAGCAGCCACAAAGCCACAGCACCTGCCAGCGCGGATCCCAGTGCGGCGTAGCCCATCCGGATGTAGGAGTTGGCGATCCGTGGACCGTCCAGATGCCCCAACAGCCGGCGCAGGAAGACGGCGCTGAGGATCACAGACAGAATA
Source organism: Arthrobacter ginsengisoli (assembly GCF_031456935.1). NCBI lineage: Bacteria > Bacillati > Actinomycetota > Actinomycetes > Micrococcales > Micrococcaceae > Arthrobacter > Arthrobacter ginsengisoli. The sequence continues at coordinate 92,402 of NZ_JAVDVQ010000004.1, forward strand.
TTGCCGCCGGTATAGAGGGTCGCGATGGCGAAGATGATCTGGTCGAACGGGAGGAACTGGATCGCGAATGCGGCCACCACGTTCACGATTGCCAGCACCAGTTGGATGAAGAACGGTGTCCGGGCATCCTCATTGGCGTAGAACACACGCGACATCATGAAGTTGGCGCTCATGAACGGTGTGCTGAGGGCCAGGATGGTCAGCGTCTGGGCCAGCATCACGCCGTCCTGCGGCTCACCGCCGGAGAAGAACATCCCCAGCGGTCCGGCCAGCGCGAACAGGGCCAGGGCCCCAAAGACTGTCGCCACGGCCATGGTCCGAAGTCCATGGGAGAGCGCGTTGCGCAGCGCAGCGCGGTCCCCGTCCTGCGACGCCCGGGTCATCCGGTTAAACAGCACGGTGGCCAGCGAGAGCGCAATGATGGAGTGCGGAAGCAGGTACAACTGGCTCGCCACTTCCAGCACGGCGTTGCCCGGCAGCGTGTCGGCGGCCGGGTTCCCCGCCTGTTCCAGCCGCAGCCGTTCCGCACCGGGGATCGTGGCGATGCGCATGACGTAGAGGAAGGCCAACTGCCCGACGGCGGCCGTCGCCAGGGTCCAGACGCTCAGCCTGGCGGCCTGGCCCAGGCCCACCCCGCGCCAGCCGAAGCGCGGCCGCAGGCCGAGCCGGAGCCGGAACACCGGAATCAGCAGAATGGCCGTCTGGGACACGACACCGATGGTGGAGAATCCAGCGATCAGGAAGGTCTGGGTGGAGTCCCACGTGTCGAGGGTGTGCGGGTTCGCCACGTTCGTTCCGAACGTCCAGATGAACATGCCGAGGCCGGCAATCGCTACGATATTGTTCAGGATCGGGGCCCACATCGCGGGCCCGAACGCGCCGTGGGCATTGAGCACTTGGGTTAACAGGGCGTACAGGCCGTAGAAGAAGATCTGCGGAAGGCACCAAAAAGCGAAGGACACCGCAAGGGCCTTCTGCTGCGGGGAGTAGCCCTGTGTCGTCAGCTCAATCACCCAGGGCGCCAGCAGCGTCACCAGCAGCGTGAGTGCCAGCAACACCAGGACCGCCAGCGTCAGCAGCCGGCTGATGTAGTCCGCTCCCTTATCCGGAGCCTTGCTCGCCCTGATGATCTGGGGCACCAGGACGGCATTGAAGACGCCGCCCGCCACGAGAAGGAAGATCAGGTTCGGCAGGTTGTTGGCGTTGATGAATGTGTCGTTGACCGTGGAGCCGAGGCCCAGGGCGGCGGCCAGCATCCATGTCTTGCCGAAACCCAGGAAACGCGAAACCAGCGTTCCGGCGGCCATGATGGCGCTGGAACGGACTTCTCCGGATTGGACAGCTTTGGAATCGGCAGGGCCGGAGGCAGGGGTGGGTTTGGCAGATGACATTGTCTTCATCGTCTCACCCGGACGAGGCTTTAGGCGCTTTCGGCGCCCAAATCAGCAGGTTTTCCGGGCCCGGGCATGGCGCTAGCGGCGTTCCGGCAGAACTTCCTTGGCGAGGTCGGCGATACGGCGTTCATTCGGGAACGAGAGTTTCCGTGCCAGTTCATGAATCGGAACCCACGCGACGTCCACGGCTTCCTTGTCAGGGTCATTCTCGATCGTCAGGTTCCCGCCCGTGGCCTGCAGCAGGTAGTGGTGGACCGTCTTGTGGACGCGGTGGCCGCTGACCGTGAACCAGTAGTCGATGCTGCCCAGCGGCGCGAGGATCTTTCCCTCGATACCGGTTTCCTCCGCGATCTCACGCACGGCTGCTTCCTCGTTGCTTTCCTTGCCTTCCGGGTGGCCTTTCGGCAGGCACCATTCCAGCCGCCCGCCGCGATTAAGGCGGGCGATGATCGCAACCCGGAGCTCGGCGTCGGACGTGTCCACGACAACGCCGCCGGCGGAGATTTCCTCCACAGTGGGGAGCGAGGCCTGTCCGGAGTGCTGCACCGGCGCGACATGGGCACCGATTGCCGAAGGCAACGGTGCGTTTGTCCTCCTGCCGGGAGCGCTCGGTACGGGATGGGCCATGAAGTCCACTCTAACGACTCTTGTCCGCTCTTGATGACCTAAACATGGCAGGAAAGTGGACGGCCGGGAAAGTGGATCGCCCGGAGCGCCTCCGTGTTTAGCGCCAATGGCCGGACTCCGGGAAGGATTCGGTGTGGTGCTGGCCGGGATTTCTGACAAGCTTAAGAAACTATGGCGCACGCACATCACGAGACTGACCCGCAAACTGTTGATTTCCAGGTAGACCCTGTGGTTCTGGAGCTTGGGCAGCGATTTGTCGACGCCGGCCATGAACTTTCCCTGGTGGGCGGCCCCGTCCGTGACCTCTTCCTGGGCCGGGTATCCCCCGATCTGGACTTCACCACCGACGCCACTCCGGACCAGACGGTCGCCTTGATCAAGAAGTGGGCTGACAACTATTGGGAAATCGGCCGCGCCTTTGGCACCATCGGGATGCGCAAGGCCGGTTTCCAGATCGAAATCACCACCTACCGCGCCGAGGCGTACGATCCCGACTCCCGCAAACCCGTCGTGGCGTTCGGAACGTCGCTGACGGATGACCTCCTGCGCCGCGACTTCACGATCAACGCCATGGCTTTGCGCCTCCCGGCGTTGGAGCTGGTGGATCCGTTCGGCGGTGTCCGGGACCTCCACGCCTCTATCCTCGCCACCCCGGGCGCCCCGGAAACCTCCTTCTCCGACGATCCGCTGCGGATGATGCGCGCCGCCCGTTTTGCCGCCCAGCTGGGCATCACGGTGCACGAGGACGTCCGCGCCGCCATGTCCCGGATGGCGCAACGAATCACCATGATCTCCGCGGAACGCGTCCGCGAGGAACTGGTCAAGCTCATCTGTGCCGCGCAGCCCCGGCCCGGAGTGGACCTGCTCGTGGATACCGGACTGGCCGATTTTGTCCTGCCCGAGGTTTCCGCCCTGCGCCTCGAGTCGGATGAACACCACCGGCACAAGGACGTCTACCAGCACTCGCTCCAGGTCCTGGAGCAGGCCGCCGCGCTCGAAACGGATGCCGACGGAGCCGTGCCGGGGCCGGACTTCGTGCTGCGGTTCGCGGCTTTGATGCACGACGTCGGTAAGCCCGCCACGCGCCGTTTCGAGCCCGGCGGCGCGGTGAGCTTCCGGCACCACGACATGGTCGGCTCCAAACTGACGTCGAAACGGATGAAGGCGCTGCGCTTCGACAATGACACCATCAAGGCCGTGGCCAAGCTGGTGGAGCTCCACATGCGCTTCTATGGCTACGGCGATGCCGGCTGGAGCGATTCCGCCGTCCGCCGCTATGTCACCGACGCAGGCCCGCTCCTGGAGCGGCTGCACCGGCTGACCCGCTCGGATGTCACCACCCGCAACCAGCGCAAGGCCGAGCGCCTCGCCTTCGCCTACGACGATCTCGAGGCCCGGATTGCGGCCCTGCGCGAGCAGGAATCCCTCGAGGCCGTCCGCCCCGACCTGGACGGGGGCCGGATCATGGAACTCCTGGGCCTCAAGCCGGGTCCCGTCGTCGGGCGGGCCTACAAATTCCTGCTGGAGGAACGGATGGAGCACGGGCCGTTGGATCCCGCCGTGGCCGAGGCAAAACTACATGAATGGTGGACTGCCCAGCCCGAGTCCGCCGTCGCACTCTCAACCGAGGAGTCCTAAGTGATTGCACCTTCTAACAGCCCCCGCCCGCAGCTGTGGATCCTGCGGCACGGCGAAACCGAGTGGTCCAAGAGCGGCCAGTACACCGGTCTAACCGACCTCCCGTTGACTGTGGAAGGGGAGCAGCAGTCCGTGGAGGCACGCAAGGTCCTCGACGGCGTCGACTTCGACCTGGTGCTCACGTCCCCGCTGCGCCGTGCCCGCCGGACCGCTGAACTGGCCGGTTTCCCCGACGCCCAGCTGGAACCGCTCGCTGTGGAGTGGGACTACGGCGACTACGAGGGCATCAGCTCGGACCTCATCCGCAAGGACAACCCGGAGTACCTGATCTGGACCCATGGCGTGCCCAACGGCGAAGCCCTCGACGACGTCGCCGCGCGCGCTGACAAGATCGTGGCACGAGTGCTGGAATCCGGCCTGGACAATGTGCTGATCGTGGCGCACGGCCACTTCTCCCGCATCCTCACCGCGCGGTGGCTGGGGCTCGATCCGCACGAGGGCCGGCACTTCATCCTGGGAACCGCGAAAGTCTGCACGCTCGGCTGGGATAAGAAGACTCCGGCAGTGGTCCGCTGGGGCCTGTAAATACGGTTTAGGAAATAACTTCAGGAAAGTTTATGAATTCAGTAGTCAAGTGCTGCATTCATGATGTATTTTTATTTCTGACCCCAGAGCGTCCTGCCGGGGTCGAGGCGCACGTTGCCCGGCCATTGTGCCGGCGCCGCGGCATAACAGAAAAGGAGGTTGGGAGAAATGATTACTTTGACTAGCGGACGGATGTATTTCGGCACCGCCACCCCGGCCTCTGTTGCTGAACCGCGCCAAAATTTCGGCCCGACCGCCTCCTGACCCTCCGCTCCCGCCAGGTTTCTTTCACCTGGCACCGGGAGCCACGGCGGTACGGCACACCCATTCCCGGGTGCGCCGTACCGGCCAGGCGGAACCACGCGGTTGCGCAGCTTCCCTAGAGATCGGAACCCAGCTTCTTGGCGGGGTTGCCGCACGCTCTCGTTCAGGGGCCATCCTTTAGCTTTTGCGAAATCTTTTAGCGCCGGGCAATTCCACGCCTAATTGCGCCCTTTTCTTCCTCAATTCACAGAGGCGTTAATTGGCATGCCCAATTACTCGCACATTGATACCAATGAAGGGGTCCACCGTGACTACTGCCAGCACTAATGCCCGATCGCGCAGCACGAGCCGCCGGCGGGAGGTGACCACCATGAAGCAGAGACTCCAGACGGTCCTGCGCCAGCTCCTCAAGCCGGCCCCCAGGCACACGACGCTGTTCAACGGACAACTCCTGGACCAGAAGCGTGAGGACGTCTACGTCGTTATGCACCAGAACGGCCTCATCCGCTGAAGCAGGTCAGGGTCATCGACGGAGGACCCGATCACGGCCATCGGAACAGATCCGCAAGAAGCCCACGCGGCGACGCGTGGGCTTCCCCTTTAATTCGCTTCCAGGACCCCGCCCGCCAGACGCCCGGCGCGGCCCCGGTAAGCTCGGGGGCATGCAGGAGACAAAGCCGCCGGAGCACCGCCGACGTGTCCGACTGGTCATCCCGAGCCGCAGCGACCCGCTGCTGAGGAATTTCACCGAACTGATAGGCGGACCCATGGGACGCCGCTCGGCTCCCGGCATCGTCTCCCCCGGATTTTTTACCGTCGAACGCGTCCTGATCCTGCTCACCGTTCTGGCAGCCGTGATCGGCATCCTGCTCAAGTCCTTTTGCCGCAGCAATGGTTGGGAAACCCCGGGCCAGTTCTATGCGACCTGCTATTCGGACTTCCCGGAGCTTTTCAGGAACCGCGGACTGGGCGACGGCGCCTTCCCGTTCATCACGGAGGGGACGTTCTTCGAGTACCCCGTCCTGATGGGCCTCATCGCCGGCGCCACGGCCCTGCTGGTGCCGGGCGAGGGCGTCTCGGCCAGCCGCATCCTGGCCTATTTCGACATCAACGCCGCCCTGATCCTGGCCGTGTGGATCGTCACGGTACTCGCCACGGCACGGATGGCACGCCGCCGGCCGTGGGACGCGGCCATGGTGGCGGTGGCCCCCGGCATCATCCTGGCAGGCACCATCAACTGGGACATGTGGGCCGTTGGTCTGTTGGCCCTGGGCATGTATTGCTTCTCCCGGAACAAACTCGTGCTGGCCGGGATCTTCATTGGGCTGGGGACGGCAACCAAGCTCTACCCGGTGCTGATCCTTGGCGCGGTCCTGCTGCTGGCCCTGCGCACCGGGCGTATCCGGGCCCTCGTCGTCACGGCTGGCGCCGCCGCTGCCGCATGGCTGGCCGTCAACGTCCCGGTCGCCCTCGCCAACCCGGAGGGCTGGAGGTACTTCTACGAGTTCACCCAGGACCGGCCCGCCGGCTACAGCTCGCCGTGGTTTGCCTACAACCTCGTCGCCGACCGCCTGGGCTGGTTTCCCTTGCAGCCGGAGGCGATCAACACCCTGGCCATGAACCTCTTTGTGCTGGCCTGTGTGCTGATCGGCCTACTGGCGCTGGCCGCGCCCCGACGGCCCCGCCTCGCGCAGCTGGCCTTCCTGATCGTCGCGGCGTTTATCCTGACCAACAAGGTCTACTCACCGCAGTTCGTCATCTGGCTGATCCCGCTGCTTGCCCTGGCCCGGCCGCGCTGGCGGGACTTTCTCATTTGGCAGACGTTCGAGGTGCTGCACTGGGCCGCCGTCTGGATGTACCTCGGACAGGTGACGAGCGGCGGCGTTTCCCAGCACAATATTGATATGCCCTACTACGTCCTCGCCGTGGTGTTCCATATGACCGCCACCGCCTACCTGATGGCGCGGGTGGCGTGGGAGGTCTGGGACCCCGGCCATGACGTGGTCCGCCGGTACGGGATGGATGATCCGCAGGGCGGGCCGTTCGAAGGCGTTCAGGACCGGTTGCGGGTGGATCTGCAGCGTCCCTCGGCGTCCGTGCTGCCCTGGCAGAAAGCGCCCGCGGATGCCTGATGTCGCCGTCGTTGGATCAGGACCGAACGGCCTCGCGGCGGCGGTGACACTGGCCCGCGCGGGACTGAAGGTGCACGTCTACGAGGCGGCGCCCACCGCGGGAGGAGGGCTGCGGACGGCCGAACTGATGGAGCCCGGCCACTTCCATGATGTGTGCTCTGCGGTGCACCCGATGGCCCTGGCCTCGCCGTTCTTCCGGCAGTTCCAGCTGTCCCGGCGGATCCGGCTTGAGATTCCCGACGTCTCGTACGGCACGCCGCTTGACGGCGGCCGGGCCGCGCTGGCCTACCGCTCACTCGAGCGAACGGTTGCCGGCCTCGGGCGCGACGGCCCCGCGTTCGGGCGGCTGATGGCCCCGCTTGTGCAGCGGGCGGACGGCGTCACGGACCTGACCCTGAACCAGCTCCTGCGGGTACCGCACGACCCGGTGGCGGCCGCCCTGTTCGGCGCCCGGGTCCTCGAGCAGGGCTCACCCTTGTGGGGCGCCAGATTCCGGGAGGAACTGGCGCCGGCGCTGCTGACCGGCGTCGCCGCGCATGCGGTGGCGCAGCTCCCGGCCCCCACTCCCGCCGGAGCGGGTCTCATGCTGGGGACGCTGGCCCACACGGTCGGTTGGCCCGTCCCGGCAGGCGGGTCCGCGGCGATCGCGCAGGCCCTGGTCGCGGACATTGAAGCCCATGGCGGGGCAGTGGAAACCGGGGCACGGATCGGATCCCTGGCGGAGCTGCCTCCGGTTCGGGCCGCACTGCTGGACGTGGCGCCCCCGGGACTGCTCAGACTCGCGGAGGGCAGGCTCCCGGAGCGGTACCGCCGCGCCCTTGAGTCGTTCCGGTTCGGAAACGGGGCCTGCAAGGTCGACTTCATTCTTTCCGGCCCGGTCCCCTGGGCGGCCCCCGGATTGGCCGACGCCGGCACGGTCCATGTCGGTGGCACGCGTGCGGAGATGGCCGAGGCGGAGAAAATTGTCGCCGCCGGCCGGCATCCGGAGCGGCCCTATGTCCTGGTCTCCCAGCCGTCGCGCTTCGATGCTGGACGCGCACCCGAGGGCCGGCACATCCTGTGGAGCTACTGCCATGTGCCCGCCGGTTCCACCGTGGACATGGCCGAGGCCGTGATCAGGCAGCTGGAGCGCTTCGCCCCGGGATTCCGTGACCTGGTGGTCCAGTTCCAGGTGACGACTGCGGCGGGGCTGGGCTTGTACAACGAGAACTACGTCGGGGGGGACTTCAGCGCCGGCCTGATGGACCTTCGGGGCATCATCCGGCGGCCCGTGCTGGGCCCCGTACCCTGGCGGACTCCGCTGCGCGGTGTGTACCTGTGTTCCTCCTCGACGCCTCCGGGCCCCGGGGTGACCGGCATGTCGGGATTCCATGCCGCCAGATATGCCTTGAAGGACATGTTTGGCCTCACCGTGCCGTCCCTCGGGATCTAGGGTCCCAGCGGAGCTCAGCCCGAGGGCCTCAGCCGGACCTCAGGTGAGGGCCGGACTCACGGGCTGCGGGGAGGAGAGCCGGCCGTCGCGCATGCTGGCCACGGTGTCCGTCAGCGGGACGAAGCCGGTGTCGTGGGTGACCATGACGGTCGCCAGCCCGAACTCGTCCGTGACCCGGCGCAGCAGCCGCACAATTGCCTCGCTCCGGTCATGGTCGAGGGCGGCCGTCGGTTCGTCCACCAGCAGAACGGCAGGGTCCCCCATCAGGGCGCGGGCAATATTGACACGTTGACGCTGACCTCCGGAGAGCTGGTGGGGTCTTTTCCCGGCTGCCGGCGCCAGCCCGACCAGGTCCAGGAGCGCGGAGGCGCGGCGGGTGGCGTCCTTCACCGGTTGGCGGCGAAGATGGGCGGCGATCACCAACTGCTCCAGCGCGGTCAGGGACGGCAGCAGGTTCGGCTGCTGGAAGATGATGCCGATTTTGTCCCGGCGCAGCGAGGTACGGTCCGCATCGGTCAGTCCGCCGCTGTCGGCCCCGCCGACCACCACGAGCCCGGCGGTGGGCCGGACCAGGGTGGCGGCGACGGCCAGAAGGGAGGATTTTCCCGATCCGGAGGGGCCAATGAGGGACAGGAACTCCCCCGGGGCGAGTTTCAGGTTGACGCCGTCGAGTGCTTTGAGTGTGCTGTCGCCGTCGGGGTATTCCAGTGTGACGTTGACGAGGTTGAGGGCCGTGTTCATGATGTATGCCTTTCGGTGCATGCTTGGGCTGCGGGGTGCTAGTTTCCGCCGAGGGCCAGGAGCGGGTCCACCCGGATGATGCTCCGGACCGCCAGCGCCGCCCCGGCCAGGCCCAGCACCACGATGCCTGCGACCGGCAGCAGGGTGGTCTGCGGGGACAGCAGGAACGGGGCGGCGCCGGCGGCGAGGGCTCCCCCGGCCACACCGAGCATCCCGCCGGCCGCGGCGCCGGCAAGGAGTATGACCGCGGCCTGGACCATCGCGTCCGTGAGGACATAGCGGGAGGACCCGCCGAGGGCCTTGAGGACGGCGACGTCGCGGGTGCGCTGCACCGTCCACACGGTCAGGAAGGCCACGATGACCAGGGCTGAGATCCCGTACAGAAACGCCTGCATGAGCAGCAGTGAGCCGTTTTCACTTTTGTAGGAGCCCAAGGCCTGGAAGGACCCCTCCCGGGTGGTGCTGACCGTCCCGGCCGCCGCGTTGGCGGCATCGACGCCGAGTTTCCCGCCATGGGTGGTGACGGCGATGACGGTCGCGGCGGCGTCAGTGCCGGAGATGTGCGCGAGCCTCCGCCAGTCGCCCAGGGTGGTCCAGACAACGCCGGTATGGGAGTACCACTGGTCCGGGACAACGGCGGAGACGGTCAGTTCGGTGCCGCCCACAGTGGCGCGGCTGCCGGACTGCAGTTCGAGTTCCTCGGCGAGGCTGCTGCCGATCACAATCGTGCCCTCGGCCACCGGGGCGGGCGCCAGACCGTTGCCCGGGGATCCCTCGGTCCCGAACACAGCCACGCTGGCCGTCCCGGAAGGCGTTCCCGCCGGACCGATCGCCTGGAACCGGCTCTGGCTGATGCCCAGCAGCTCGGCGTGCTTCACGCCCTCCCTGGAGGTCCACTCTGACAATTGTTCGAGCGTCACCTCGGACTCCGTAAACGACGCCTTGGCGCTGTCTCCGGCGGGGGCTCCGAAGACAATCTGGTCAGCGGGCAGTGCGGCGAGGGCCGACGTCGACTGGTTGCCCAGACCGGCGGTCAGCCCGGAGAGCAGCACGAGCAGCAGGGTGATGAGCGCGACGACGCCGCCCATCAGAATAAAGCGTCCTTTGGCGAAGCGGAGGTCGCGGAGAGCGAGATACATGTCAGTCCTTTTCAAGGGGTTTGTGGCCTTATTCCAAGCCTTCCGCGGCGGCGCGTCGCCGGCATCGCCCGCCCGGTGGAGACTGCGGGCCGGAGCGGTTGACCCGCGGGTCAACCAAAAGGTTGATACCGGTCAGCGGGCAGGCATTTACGCCGGAATCGCCCCCCGCTCCGCTATACGCTGAAGGAATGGACGAATTGGCCACCGGCGGGCCGGCAGTGACCGCCACGGCAGGAACAACGCAGACCGCGGTGATTCTGCGCGTCCTGCGGGTGTGCCTTCACTGCGGCTTCGCCGTCCTGCTTTCGGTCGCCCTGGTGCGGCTGCTGGGGGCGGGACTCCAGGGCACTGACTGGCTCACCCTGGGCCTGGCACTGATTCTTGCCGCGGTCTACGTGCTGGGCACCGTCCTGGAGAAACGCCACTCCGCAGATCCGTCCCAGTTCGACCCCCGGCCGTATTCGCACCTGTGGCTGGGTGGTGTCTGCATGCTCTGGCTGCTGTTGATCTGGTCCAGCGCAGACTTCGTGTGGCTGGCCTTTCCACTCTTCTTCCTGCAGCTGCACGTGCTGCCCTTACGGCTGGCACTGCCGGCGATTGCCCTGAGCACTGTTCTGGTCATCGCGGCACTATGGTTCCACAACGCGGGAGTGGAGGGCGGTGCGCTGCAGCTGCCCATGGTGCTGGGGCCGGCCTTCGGGGCAGCCTTCGCCGTGGTCACCGGGCTGGGGTACCGGGCGCTCTATGTGGAGGCGGAAAATCAGCGGTTCGCCGCCGAGGAGCTGCGCCGGACCCGCGCCGAACTGGCGCGCAGCCAGCACAACGCCGGTACGCTTGCCGAGCGGGCCAGGCTGGCCCGCGAAATCCACGACACCCTCGCCCAGGGTTTTTCCAGCATTGTGCTGATGGGCCGCTCGGCGGAAAAATCGCTCGACGACGGGGACACCGCCACGGCCCGGGACCGCCTCCGGACGGTCCAGGAGACGGCCTCAGCCAACCTGGCCGAGGCACGCAACTTTGTCCGCGGCCTGCAGCCTCCGGGCCTCGCGGAAAACCCCGCGGAGACCCCGTCCCCGGCGGATGCCCTGGCGGATCCGCTGGTGACCAGCCTGCGCCGGCTCTGCGAAAAGACTGAAACCGAGGCGGCCGCCCGGGGCGCCCGGCTGCGCTGCCGCTTCGACCTGGAGGGAACTCCGGTGCAACTGCCGAATCCGTACCGCACCACCCTGCTCCGGGCCGCGCAGGCAAGCCTCGCGAACGTGTGGGTGCACGCCAGGGCCGGCACCGCCGTCGTGACGCTGTCCTTCCTGGGCAGTGAAGTGGCGATGGATATCTACGACGACGGCACGGGCTTCGACCCCTCGGCGGTCGCGGACCCCGCCGGGCGTCCCGACGGCTCGGGCTACGGGCTGAAGTCGCTTCAGGAGCGGGTGGCGGCACTGGACGGCAGCCTGGACATCGAATCCGCCCCCGGTGAGGGAACGGTGGTGGCGATCCGGCTGCCGCTCGGTGACGCCCCGGCACGGAACGAACCATGAGCGAGATCCGCGTCCTGCTCGTCGACGACCACCCAGTGGTTAGGGCCGGGCTGAGGGCAATGCTGAGCGATTTCGAGGGCATCGCCGTCGCAGCCGAAGCGGCCGACGGCGGCGCGGCGCTGGCCGAACTCTCCCGGCTCCATACCCTCGGCGAGCCGGTCGACGTCGTCCTCATGGATCTGCAAATGGGCACCGGCATGGACGGTGTCACGGCGACCGGCAGGATCAAGGCGGGCGAGGCCGGCCAGCCGGCACCGCCCGTGCTCATCCTCACCACCTATGACTCCGACGCCGACATTCTCGCCGCCGTGGAAGCCGGTGCGAGCGGCTACATGCTCAAAGACGCGCCGCCGGAACAGATCCGCCAGGCGGTGCTCTCCGCCGCGGCGGGCCAGACCGCCCTGGCCCCCGAGGTGGCCGCCCGGCTGATGGGCCGGATCCGCAATCCCGACCCGGTCCTGTCCGCCCGCGAGATCCAGCTGCTGGAACTGCTCGCCACCGGCCTGGGGAACCGGGCCATCGCCAAGCAGCTGTTCATCTCCGAGGCGACGGTCAAGACCCACCTGGTGCACATCTATGCCAAGCTCGGCGTGGACAACCGCACGGCCGCGATCTCCGTGGCCGCTCAGCGCCGGATCATCCGGCGCTTCTGAGTCCGGGCGCCGCCGGGAAGCATCGTGTGACAGGGGTTTTGCCTGCCGCACGGTGCATAATGGCGCGGTGGGGAACATATCAAAACTTTCAGCTGTCCTTATTGGTCTCATTCTGGGCGCCTCGCTGGTGGCCTGCGACGACGGCAGTGCCGGCGCGCAGGACGCGGCGAAGCAGCTGGCGTCCGCTGTCTCGGCGCTCGACGTGGGCTCCGTCGCCTTCGACGGCAAGGACTCGGGCGCGGCCCATGAGCAGCTTCACGAGGTATTCACGGCGCTGGACCCGGTCAAGCCCGCGGTGGAAAACGGCGAGCTGACGCTTGAAAAGGACACGGCCACGGTCCCGCTGAACTACACCTGGAAGATCGGCTCCGGCGAGTGGAAGTACACCACCTCCGCCGTGCTGAAGAAGTCCGGCGACCGGTGGCTGACGGTCTGGAACCCGGCCACCCTGGTCCCCGGGCTGGCGGCGGGTGAAATCCTCGGCACCTTGTCCCAGTCCCCGGCGCGGGCGGAGATCCTGGGCGCCGGTGACGCCAAGCTGGTCACCTACCGGCCGGTCGTGAACGTCGGCATCGACAAACCCCTGCTGGCATCCGCCGATCCGGCGGCGTCCGCCACCCAGCTCGCCCGGCTGGTGGGAGTGGACCCCGCGGCGTACACCCAGCAGGTCCAGGCGGCCGGACCCGAGGCCTTCGTCGCTGCCATTACCCTGCGCGAGGACGGCCGGACCATCACCGATGACCAGATCAGCGGGATTCCCGGCGCCCGCGCCATCCGCGACTCCCTGCCCCTGGCACCCACGCGCACCTTTGCCCGCGCGCTGCTGGGCTCCGCTGCCGAGGCGAATGCCGAACAGATCGAGAAATCCGGCGGGACGCTCAAAGCCGGCGACACCACGGGCACCGGTGGTCTGCAGCAGCAATACGACGCGCAGCTGCGCGGCAGCAACGGAACCCAGGTTTATGCCGAAAAGGCCGGCCTCACCGCCGAGGAACGGCAAACCTTGCTCAACGGTGGCCGCCGGGTCCTCTTCCAGACCGACATGAAGGTGGGAACGCTGCTCAGAACGACCCTGGATCCCAACCTCCAGCAGCTGGCCGAGGATATCCTGGCGAAGGTGGGCCCGGCGTCCGCCATTGTGGCGCTCCGGCCCTCGAGCGGCGCCGTCCTGGCCGCCGCCTCCGGACCGGGCAGCAACGGCTACGACACCGCACTGCTGGGTCAGTACGCCCCCGGGTCGATTTTCAAGATCGTGGACTCCCTGGCCATGATCCGCAACGGCATAACCCCGGATTCCAGCGTGGAATGCCCCGCGACCCTGACAGTGGACGGCCGGACGTTCAAGAACGCCGAAGGCTACCCGGCCTCCTCGCTGGGTTCCGTGACCTTGCGCGATGCCTTCGCGCACTCGTGCAACACCGCGTTCATCAACGCCCGCGAAAGTGTCAGCCAGGCCCAGCTGGAAGCTGCTGCCACCTCCCTCGGCGTCGCCGTGGAAGCCCCGACACTGGGGGCGGGCGCGTTCCTGGGCTCGGTTCCGGGCGACGCCACGGGGACCGAGCATGCCGCCTCGATGATCGGCCAGGGGAAGGTGCTGATGTCCCCGCTGGCCGCCGCCATCATGGCCGGCTCGGTCGCCAAGGGTTCGCCCGTGTCGCCGCAGCTCGTCGTGAACCCCGGAGCCGGCGAGGCAGCAGCGGACGCCGCAGCCTCCCCGTCCGCCGGCCCCACGGCGTCAGGCATCGCGCCGGCGTCGTCCGCCCCGGCCCCGGCGAAAACCTCCGGTACACCGGTCACCGCAGCGGAGGCCGCCGCCCTGGCGGACATGATGCGCGCAGTGGTCACCTCCGGCCACACCGGCTTCCTCGCGTCCGTTCCCGGCGCCCCGGTGGCGGCGAAGACCGGAACCGCCGAATTCGGTTCCGAGAACCCGCCCCAGACCCACGCCTGGATCGTGGCCGTGCATGGGGACCTCGCGGTCGCCGTGTTTGTTGAGGAGGGCGGGCTCGGTGCCACCGTCTCGGGTCCGCTCCTGAAGGAATTCCTCACCGCTGCCGGCTGAGTGCCGCCGCCGACGGGCGGCAACCGACGCCGTGGGAGAATTGACGGGTGGCTCATATTGACGTTTCCAGCATCGATTACTTCCTCTCCGACGGCACCCAGCTGCTCAACGGTGTGACCTTTAAAGTCCCGGACGGGTCCAAGACGGCGCTGATCGGGCCCAACGGAACCGGCAAGACGACCCTGTTCCGGATCATCTCCGGCGACCTGATCGCCGACGAAGGCGTGATCGGCCGCTCCGGCAACATGGGCATCATGCGCCAGTTCGTGGGCCAGGTCCGGGACGACTCCACCGTCCGCGACCTGCTCGTCTCCGCCGCGCCGCCGCCGCTGGCGGCCGCCGCCCGCACCGTGGACGAGGCGGAACTGGCGATGCTGGAGCACGACGACGAGCCCACCCAGATGGCCTACGCGCAGGCCATCGTGGACTGGGGCGATGCCGGCGGCTACGACGTCGAGACCGTCTGGGATGAGGTCTGCATGGCCGCGCTCGGCCTGCCTTTTGACCGCGCACAGCACCGCCCGGCGTCGAGCCTCTCCGGCGGCGAGCAGAAACGCCTGGTGCTGGAGGCGCTCTTCGCCGGCCCCGACGAGCTGCTGCTCCTCGACGAGCCGGACAACTACCTTGACGTCCCGGGCAAGCGCTGGCTGGAAGCCAAGCTCAACGAGTCGAAGAAGACCGTATTTTTCATCAGCCACGACCGCGAGCTGCTGAACAACGCCGCGGGCCGCATCGTGACCCTCGAACCGGGCATCAACGGCGCCGGGGCCTGGATCCACGGCGGCGGCTTCGGCTCCTACGTGGACGCCCGCGCGGACCGGAACGCCCGCTTCGAGGAGCTCCGGAAACGCTGGGACGAGGAGCACGTGAAGCTCAAGGAACTCGTCAACATGTACAAGAACAAGGCCGCGTTCCGCTCGGACATGGCGAACCGGTACCACGCCGCGCAGACCCGGCTGGCGAAGTTCCTCGAGGCCGGCCCGCCCGAGGCACTGCCGATCGAGCAGAACGTGCAGATGCGGCTCAAGGGCGGCCGGACCGCCAAGCGCGCCGTCGTCGCCGAAAAGCTGGAACTCACCGGGCTGATGAAGCCGTTTTCCACCGAGGTCTGGTTCGGCGACCGTGTCGGCGTGCTCGGCTCCAACGGCTCCGGCAAGAGCCACTTCCTGCGGTTGCTCGCCACCGGCGGCACCGATCCGGAACGGGAGCACCTGCCCGTGTCCGACGTCGACATTGCCGAGGTTCCACACGACGGTACGGTGAAACTCGGCGCCCGGATCCGGCCCGGTTTCTTCGCCCAGACGCACGTCCGGCCCGATCTGTTGGGCAAGACCCTGCTGGAGATCCTGCACCGCGGCGACGAACACCGCTCGGGGCTGGGCCGCGAGGCAGCGGCCGGCGCGCTGGACGGGTACGGGCTGGCCTCGCAATCGGAGCAGAAGTACGAATCGCTGTCCGGCGGGCAGCAGGCCCGGTTCCAGATCCTGCTGCTCCAGCTCTCCGGCGCCACGCTGCTGCTGCTTGACGAGCCCACCGACAACCTGGACCTGCACTCGGCCGAGGCGCTGGAACGGGCCATCGACCACTTCGAGGGAACCGTCCTTGCCGTGACGCACGACCGCTGGTTCGCCCGGACCTTCGACCGCTTCCTGGTCTTCGGCTCCGACGGCAAGGTCTACGAATCGGAAGAGCCGGTCTGGGACGAAAAGCGCGTCGAGCGCGCCCGCTAAGCCAACAAGCGACGCGGGGTCACCTAACGCCCATCCCGAGGGGGCGGGTTTTATGGGCGCTAAGTGATCCCGCGTTGCTCTTTGGTGCGCGCAGGAAATGTTTAAATGATCACGCTGGACTATCATTTGTGCATGAGTACTGACGATCGCCACCGCCGGATCGGTGAACTGCTGCGCCACCGGGAACATGTGACGGTCGAGGAACTTGCAAGCGAATGCGGCGCCTCGGGCGCCACGATCCGGCGCGACCTGGACGTACTGGAACGCAACGGCGTTCTCCGCAGGGTCCACGGCGGTGCCACCAGCCTCGTGCTGCGCGGCGAGAACCCCGAATACGGGCAGCGCGAACTCGAGGACCACGCCGTCAAAGTTCGGATTGCGGCCGGTGTAGCCGCGCTGCTCAAGGACCGCGGACACGTCTGGCTGGACAGCGGAACCACGGCCACCGAGGTGGCCCGCCAGCTGCGGCAGCGTGAGATGACCCTGATGCCGATGTCGTTGCGGGCAGTCAACGCCCTGGCCGACATCCGCCCGGGGGCCGGCCGGCGACCCGAACTGCTGTTGCCGGGCGGGAGACTGACCGCCGGGGAACTGTCCTTCCGCGGGCCCATGACCGAATCCAACATCCGATCTCTGCGGTTTGACGCGGCCGTTGTCACGCCCTGCGCGCTGAACCTCCGGGACGGACTCTTGGCCCACGACCTCGATGACGCGGCCGTAAAACGCGCCGGACTCGAGTCCGCGGGCAGGGTGATCGTCGCCTGCTCCAGCACCAAATGGAACGCCAGCGCCGTCGCGCTCGTCGCGTCCCTCGACGCCGTGGACGTTCTGGTGACGGACCGGCAACTGGGTTCCGACGAACTTTCCCAGCTCGCCCAACACTCGGTGGAAGTAGTGAACGTATGACCAAGACAGCAACCCGGCCGCAACTCAATGCCGCTGCCGCGGCGACCTTCCTGATTTTTGGCATCAACGGGCTCGTGTTCGCCAGCTGGGCCGCGAGGATCCCCGCGGTGACGGACATCCTGCACATTTCCTCCGGTCAGATGGGAACCCTGCTGTTGTGCGTGGCGGCGGGTTCCCTGGTCGCACTTCCAACCGCCGGCGCCGTTGTGGGCCGGATCGGGACGGCCAGTGCCGTGCGGGGCGCCGGCCTTCTCGCCGCCCTTGCCGGCGTCGGTGTGGCGCTGGCACTGCTGGCGGAGTCCTTCCCGGGGACCGGCCTTGCACTGTTTTTCTTTGGCATGGGCATCGGGCTCTGGGACGTGTCGCAGAACATCGAGGGCGCTGACGTCGAACACCAGCTCGGCCGGACCATCATGCCGCAGTTCCATGCCGCCTTCAGCGGCGGTGCGTTCCTGGGCGCCCTGATCGGCGCGGGTCTGGCGGGCCTTGGCGTCGGGCTGCCGGCGCACCTGCTGGTGATCGCCGCCATCGTTGCCGTGGCCACGCTGTCTGCGCCGCGCTATTTCCTCCCGCACGCGCCGGCTCCCGCGCCGGTATCCGGGGAAACGAGGGAGGCCCGGGGCCGCTCGGCCTGGCGCGACCGACGGACGCTGCTGATCGGTGTTGTGGTGCTGGGGGCGACCCTCACCGAAGGGGCCGGCAATGACTGGATCGCGAAGGCCGCCGTCGACGGACTGGAGGCCACGGAATCCACCGGTGCGCTGCTGTTTGCGGCCTTCGTCCTGGCAATGACTGCGGTGCGCTTCTTCGGCGGCCGCGCAATCGACGTCTACGGCCGCGTGGCGGTGCTCCGAGCCAGCATGGCCGCCGCCGCCGCCGGGCTGGGGCTCTTCGTGCTGGCCGGCGAACTCTGGCTGGCCACGGCCGGGGCGGTGCTCTGGGGTGCCGGGGCCGCCCTGGCGTTCCCGATGGGGATGTCGGCCGCGGCTGACGATCCCAAATACGCCGCCGCCCGCGTGTCGGTGGTGTCCACGATCGGGTACATCGCGTTCCTTGCCGGACCGCCGCTGCTGGGCTACCTCGGTGACCTGATCGGAATCCGGCCGGCGCTGCTGACAATCATGATTCCGATTCTGGGTGCGCTGCTGCTCGCCGGCGCCGCGAGGCCCTTGCGCGCCAGCTGAGCATCCGGCCCTCCCGCGCAGTACAGTGGTCGGATGCGGAGCATGCTGAGGAAGGCGCCGGGACGGCTGGGGAAATTCGACCGTAAACTCGTGCGCGCCGTCTCCGACTTCCCCGGTGGCCACCATGACGAGTTCTTCCGGCGGCTGTCCGCCGCGGCGAACAAGGGCAAGCTCTGGTTCGGCATCGCCGCCGTGATGGCCCTTTTCCCGGGGCGGACCCGACGCGCCGCCCTCCACGGTTTGTTGGCACAGGCCGTGGCTTCCACGGTCACGAATCTCGGGTTCAAGACGCTGTTGCCCCGTGCCCGCCCGCTCCCGGAGCACCTGCCGGCCTTCAGATTTGTCCACCCCCAGCCCAAGAGCTCCTCCATGCCCTCGGGCCACTCCGCCTCGGCCGTGGCGTTCGTCCTCGGCGCCGGCCTCGTGCGGCCGGCGCTGGGCGCCGCGCTGGCGCCGCTTGCGGCAGGTGTCGCCTACTCCCGCGTGCACACCGGCGCCCACTGGCCCTCGGATGTCTTCTTCGGATCGGCAATCGGGGCCGGAGCGGCCCTGGCCACGCGAAAATGGTGGCCGGTCCGGCCGCCGGTCCCCGCAATCCGGCGGACCGCCGTGAAGGCTGCAGAGCTCCCGGACGGCACGGGCCTGGGCATCGTGGTCAACACCCTGGGTGGCTCCTATGCGGAGCAGACAGCGGCTGCGCTTCAAAAGGTATTCCCCAAAGCGTATATACGGGAGGTTGCCCGGCATGAGGACCTGGCGGAGAAGATCGGCCGGTTGGCGAGCCGGCCCGGGATCGTGGCCCTGGGTGTCTGGGGCGGGGACGGGACTGTCGGCACGGCGGCCGCGGCCGCCGTCGAGCATGACCTCCCGCTCCTGGTTCTGCCGGGCGGGACGCTGAACCATTTCGCCCGCGACGCCGGAACGCCCCACCTCACGGCCGCTCTTGAGGCCGCGACCCGCGGCGAAGCTGCCCGGGCGGATCTGGGCCTGGTGGAAGTTCAGCGCGGCCTGCCGGACAGCCCCGAGCTGCTCCGGCTGACCATGCTCAACACCGCGAGTGTCGGCCTCTACCCAAACCTTGTCCGCAGGCGGGAACTGCTCCAGCCGGCCCTGGGCAAACCCGTGGCCGGCGTCGTCGCCATGCTCCGCACGTTCGCCGCCGGGACGCCGACCACCCTGATTGTCGACGGCGTGCGGCACAAACTTTGGATCCTGTACATCGGCCGCGGACGCTACTATCCCCGTGACCACGCGCCCCTGCTCCGCCCGGTCCTCGACGACGGTGTATTCGACCTCAGGATGATCACCGCCGACGAATCCTTCGCCCGGCTTAGGCTGCTGTGGTCCGTGCTGACCGGCACCGTCGCCACATCCCGCATCACCCACCTCAGCGAAGCACGCAGCATCCGGGTGGAACCGGGGGACACGACCATGGTCCTCGCGGTGGACGGAGAAGTCATGCCGGGAGTTCGCGCAGTTGAATTCTCGGTCCTGCCCAGCGCCCTGACGTACTACTCGCCGGCGTCCTGAAGCCTGGAAGCCCGGACTGTCATCCTCCCGGACTACCCTGATTTGACCCTGAATCATCCCTGAGACCGGCGAAATCGGCGCTCCGCCTCGGTAGCGTGGTGGGGACACCACCCCACAGCTAGCCAAAGGAACGCTTCCATGATCGAAGCAAGAGCACTGACCAAGGTCTACGGCGACAAGACCGCCGTCGCGGGAGTCAACTTCACCGTCGAGGCCGGCCGGGTCACCGGTTTCCTGGGCCCGAACGGAGCCGGCAAGTCTACGACCATGCGCATGATCATGGGACTGGACCGGCCGACGTCGGGCACCGTCACCGTCAATGGCGCGCCGTTCGCCCGGCACGCCGCGCCGCTGCGCGACGTCGGCGCCCTGCTGGACGCCAAGGCCGTCCACACCAGCCGCTCCGCATACAACCACCTCCTGGCGATGGCCGCCACGCACAGCATCCCCAAGACGCGGGTGCACGAAGTCATCGAAATGACGGGACTGGCCGACGTGGCCAGGAAGAAGGTGGGCGGTTTCTCGCTCGGCATGGGACAACGGCTGGGCATCGCCGCGGCGCTGCTCGGCGATCCGCAGACCGTCATCCTGGACGAGCCCGTCAACGGCCTGGACCCGGAGGGTGTGGTCTGGGTCCGCAATCTCGTCAAGTACCTGGCGTCCGAGGGGCGCACCGTGTTCCTCTCCAGCCACCTGATGAGCGAAATGGCCGTTACCGCGGACCATTTGATCGTGATCGGCCGCGGCAGGATCATCGCCGACGCGCCAATCCAGGACATCATCAACGGCAAGGGACGGATCCGCACGCGCGTCCGCACCGACCAGCCGGACCAGCTGATGCGCCTGCTCGCCGGTGACGGCGTTTCCGTGGAACTGCAGGACAACGAACTGCTTGAGGTCACGGGCCTGGATCCGCGCCAGATAGCCCGCGCGGCCCTTGACCGCCACGTCATGATCTACGAACTCACCCCGCTGCAGGCCAGCCTTGAGGAGGCCTACATGGAACTGACCAAGGATGAAGTCGAATACCACTCGCTGATCACCACGGGCGCTGCCGCCCCCGTCCAGTCCGGAGGCAACTAAGCCATGAGCTCCACCACCCTTGATCCCTCCCGCAATGCGCCCGCCGGCGCCGGAAACGCCCCTGCCGGACAGTTGGCCGGTACCAGCACGGGTCCGGGCCCCAGTTTCCTTCGGGTGCTGAACTCCGAATTCATCAAGTTCCGCACCCTCCTGTCCACCCTGATCCTGCTCGGCTGCACCGTCCTGGTGGTCGTGGGCTTCGGCGCTCTCTCCGCCTGGGGAACGGGACAGTTCGCCCAGGCCGCGGCCACCGATCCGGAGGCCGCCGCTGCCTTCGCTGCCCAGGGCGGGGACCTCGCCGTCGGTGTCCCCACTTCCGGCATCGCTTTCGCCCAGCTCATCCTGGGCTCACTCGGGGTGCTGCTGATGAGTTCCGAGTTCACCACGGGCATGGCCCGCTCCACGTTCGCGGCCGTCCCGAAGCGGATCCCGGCCTTCGCCGCCAAACTGCTCGTGGTTATGGTGACGGCGTTCGTTCTCACCGGGGTTTCCGTGTTTCTGGCCGGCCTGGTGTCGCTGCCGATCCTGGACAACTATGACCTCAAGCTGGACCTCAGCAGCTCGCAGTCGGTGAAAATGCTGCTCGTCAACAGCCTTTACGTTGCCGCTGTCGCCGCCATCGGCATGGCCCTGGGTTCGCTCATCCGCAACTCTGCCGGCGGCATCATGAGCCTGGTTGGACTGTTCTTTGTGGCACCCATCGCGTTCCAGCTGATCCCGGGTGATTTCTTCGTCGAGGCCCGGAAGTACCTGCCCGGCAACACGGTCGAACCGATGACGGCCGTGCAGCATGTCCCGGACACCCTGGAAGCCTGGCAGGCCGCCCTGGTGCTGGGCGGCTGGGTTGTCGTCCCGGTGGTCCTGGCCGCCGTGCTGCTGAAGAAGCGGGACGTCTAGGGCCTTCCGGGTCACCGTCTAGGCTCAGTGCATGATCGATGAAGTTCCAGTGAAGGACGCGCCGGCCGACCGGGCTGACGCGTCCTTCGCTGAAATCAGTGCGCGGCGGCGGGGCCGGATCCGCCGGTACCTGTTCCAGCATCCGCGGGCCATGGACGCCGTCGTGGTGGCCTGCTACCTGCTGCTGGTTACCCCCACGGCGGTGGAATCGGTGCTCGACGGCGCCTGGCCGGCCGCCGTGCTGCTCGCGGGGGCCGCGGCGGCGCTGCTGTTCCGGCGGAGCCATCCGGTACCGGTGGTCGCCGTGGTGGCAGTGCTGGAAGTGGGCGTGACCCTGTTGCACCCCTGGGGGTCCAACATCTCCGCCGGGCTGTGGTTCGCGCTCTACTCCGTGGCGGTGGTGCGCAGCCGCCGTTTCGCGCTGGCCTGCCTGGCGGCGGCCACGGCGCCGCTGGTATTCCTGTACTTCCTGCTGGCAGTCGGGCCGCTGGATGGCAGGCTGCCGGACATGGGGGTTAACACCCCGGAGAACTTTCAGCTGATCAGCAGCATTGCCGCCGTCGTCAGCATTGTGCTCTCCAACGTCATCGCCACCGGGATTGGCGTCTCGGTTCGGCAGGGCCGCGAGCACCAGCAGGAGATGGCCGCCTGGGCCGCGGGGGCCACGCGGCTAGGCTCGGTCACGGAACGCAACCGCATCGCCCGAGAAATGCACGACGTCGTCGCTCATTCGCTCACGGTGATGATCAGCCTTTCGGACGGGGCCGCCGTCGTGGGCCGGACGGACCCGGCGCGGGCGGCAGAGGTGCTCGGGGAACTCTCCCGCACCGGCCGCACCGCGCTGGCGGACATGCGCCGCGTCCTGGGCGTCCTTCGCGACGATGCGGCACCGGGGCAGGCCCCGCGCGAACCGCTCGGGGCAGGGGACAGCCTGAGCAAACTGATGCAGGGCTTCCGCACCGCGGGCCTCCCGCTGCACTATTCGCACACCGGACCGGCACTGCCGGACGATGCCGCGTTCCAGCTGACGGTGTACCGGATCGTGCAGGAGTCGCTGACGAACGTGCTGCGCTACGGCCGCTCGCTGGGCCGGGTGGATGTGGCGATTGTCCGGGACGGACCAATGGTCACCATCGACGTCGACGACGACGGCAAGGGCTCCGTCGGTTCCGTCCGCTCGGCCGCGGCGCCGGGGGCACGGGATTCCCCCGGCTCGGTGGGCACCGGCCAGGGGCTCGCCGGGATGCTGGAACGCGCCCGAATCTACGCGGGCACCGTGGCGGCAGGACGCAGCACCGATCACGGCTGGCGCGTGCACGCCGTGCTGTACTGGAACGGCGACAACCGGAAGTGAGGGCGCATGAGTGAGGCGCAGACGATGAGCGGAAGCGGACCGATCCGCATCCTGCTGGCCGACGACCAGCCGCTCCTGAGGATGGGCTTCCGGCTGATCCTGGAGGGCGAGGAAGGTCTGAGCATCGTGGGCGAGGCGTCCGACGGCGCCGAGGCCGTGGACCAGGTCCTTGATCTCGCCCCTGATGTCGTGCTGATGGACGTGCGGATGCCGGTGCTGGACGGAATCGGGGCCACGCGGGCCATCACCGCGTCCGGGGCCCACGCCAAAGTCATCATCCTCACCACCTTCGACCTCGATGAATACGCCTTCGCGGGGCTCCAGGCCGGGGCCTCGGCCTTCCTGCTCAAGGACGTGGCGCCCGCCGAACTGGTCAGCGCCGTCCGGGTGGTGGCGAGCGGGGACGCGGTGGTGGCGCCACGCATCACCCGGCGGCTGCTGGAAACGTATGTCCGGGACAACGGGGCCGCTGGTGCCGCCGCGGGCACGCCTGCCGCGTCGGCGCCGTCCGGGTTCCTGCCCGGCGGTGCCTTGACTGGCGGCTCCACGGGCGCCGCGTCCGGCCGGGGGACCCGCGCCGGGGTCCGCCCGGACCGGGACCCGCTGCTCGAAGACCTGACACCACGCGAAACCGAGATGCTGGGCGCGATGGCCGAGGGGCTTTCCAACGCCGAGATCGCGCACCGGTACTTCCTCTCCGAGGCAACCGTCAAAACCCACGTGCGCCGGATCCTCAACAAGCTGCACCTGCGGGACCGGGTCCAGGCGGTCGTCTACGCGTACGAGACCGGACTGGTCGTGCCGAGCAACCCGGACTACTGACACCCCGGCTCGCCAGCGCGGGGACATGCCCAGCCCACGGCTCGTCCGCACCCGGGGACATGCCCAGTGCTGGCGGGGAACATTGGACATATTGGCACCATGTCCACTCGCCGCCACTCGCGGAGGGCATGTCCAGCGGGTGTAGGGGACATGCCCAGCGCTGGGCGCGCGGGGAGGGCATGTCCCGCCGCGCGGAGGGCATGTCCCGCCGCGCGGAGGGCATGTCCAACGGTCGCCCGGGCCGCTCCGGCGCAAACCACAGCGGGTTCACAGGGAGGGCCTAGTCAGTGCATAGTGCCCCGGGGTTCCATGGACGCATGACTTCTTCTCCGCAGCCACCGCACGAGCCGCACCCCAACCACGACCGCGGCCTGGAATTCGACCTCTCCACCCTCATCAGTCGCCGCTCGCTGGGCATGTTCCTTGGGGCCGGCACGGCCGCCGCCCTCGCTGCCTGCACGCCGGGCGGCTCCTCCACGGCTGCCGAGTCCTCCACAGCCTTAGCGGCGTCGACGCCGACGCCGGCCGCCTCCAGCACAGCGGCCACCAGCACGCCCTCCGCCTCACCCACCCTGACGCGGGCCATCGCCGAGTGCGGAGTTGAAATTCCCCAGGAAACCGCCGGCCCGTACCCGGGTGACGGATCCAACGGCCCCAATGTGCTGGCCGCCTCGGGCGTGGTCCGGCAGGACATCACCTCCAGCTTCGGGACCTCCAGCACCACGGCCGACGGCGTCCCGCTCACCGTCACGCTGACCTTGCTCGACAACGCCAACGGCTGCGCGCCCCTGTCCGGGGCCGCCGTCTACGCCTGGCACTGCGACAAGGCCGGCAAGTACTCCATGTACGACGCAGGGCTCAAGAACGAGAACTACCTCCGCGGCGTGCAGGCGGCAGACGCCAACGGCCAGGTGATTTTCCAAACCATCTTCCCCGGCGCGTACAGCGGCCGCTGGCCCCACATCCACTTCGAAGTGTTCGAGTCCATGGATAACGCGACGGCCGCGGGGCAGGTCCTCGCGGTGTCCCAGATCGCGTTGACGGACGCCGCTTGCAAGGAGGTGTACGCCTCTGCCGGCTACGAATCCAGCGCCCGGAACTTCCCGAGGACCACGCTGAAGTCGGACAATGTCTTCGGCAACGACGGCGGCATCTACCAGCTCGCCACGATGACCGGATCGGTGTCCGGCGGGTACACGGCCGGACTCAACGTCACAGTATAGGAACCGTCCGGCCCGACGGCACGGCGCTAGACTCGAAGCCATGCCTTCACAGCCCACCGCCGCAGCCCACATCCAGGACCTCGGCACGTACGTCACCGCGTCGCCGTCGAGCTTCCACGCCGTCCACGAGGCCGCCCGCCGGCTGAACGGGGCAGGATTCACCGCCCTCGACGAACTGCAGCCCTGGGACGCGGCCTCCAAGGCCGACGGTACAGGGAAGTTCTACGTGATCCGCGACGGCGCGATCATCGCCTGGGTGACGCCGGAGACGGCCGGTCCGACCACCGGCTTCAACATCCTGGGCGCGCACACCGATTCGCCGTCGTTCAAGCTCAAACCCAAGCCCACGACCGGCAGGTTCGGCTGGCTGCAGGCCGGCGTCGAGGTCTACGGCGGCCCGCTGCTGAACTCCTGGCTGGACCGCGAACTGCAGCTCGCCGGACGCCTGGTGATGCGGGACGGCACCCAGCACCTCACCGCCACCGGGCCGCTGCTGCGCTTCCCTCAGCTGGCCATCCACCTGGACCGCGCCGTGAACGAGGGGCTCGCCCTGGACAAGCAGCAGCACATGAACCCGGTCTACGGGCTGGGCGACCCGGCCGGGGAGGACCTGCTGGGCCTGCTGGCCGACCGGGTTGCCGGCGCGGACGTGGACGGTGCCCTGATCGGCGGCTACGACGTCGTCATCGCGGACACCCAGGCCCCCGCCGTGTTCGGCGCGAAGGGCGAGTTCTTCGCCTCCGGCCGGCTGGACAACCTGTCGGCCACCCACGCCGGGCTCACGGCGCTGATCAACCACGCCGCCGCGCCCCTGCCGGCCGGGACACCGATTGCCGTGCTGGCCGCGTTCGACCATGAGGAGATCGGTTCGGCCTCCCGGTCAGGCGCGAGCGGCCCCATCCTCGAGGATGTGCTGGTGCGGATTTCCGACGGACTGGGGGCCTCGGTGAGCCAGCGGCGGCAGGCTTTCGCGGCGTCGTTCTGTGTGTCCGCCGACGCTGGGCACGCCGTCCACCCCAACTATGCCGAACGGCACGATCCGGCCAACCGGCCGGCCTTGAACGGGGGCCCGCTGCTGAAGATCAACGCCAACCAGCGCTACGCCACGGACGCCACCGGCGCCGCCCTCTGGGCGCGACTGTGCTCGGACGCCGGCATCCCGTACCAGGAGTTCGTCTCCAACAACGTGATGCCCTGCGGCTCCACGATCGGGCCACTGACCGCCACCCGCCTTGGCATCCGGACGGTCGACGTCGGCGTGCCGCTGCTGTCGATGCACTCCGCCCGCGAGCTCTGCGGCGTCCAGGACCCCTACCGGCTTGCGATGGTGACGGAGCTGTTCTTCCGCACGGCGGCGGCGTAGGGGCCCTGGGATTAGGCTGTGGCCGGGCTAGGGCGCGCAGGCAGCGGCGGCCCCGTCGATCCGGTAGAGATGGACCGCATTGCCGTCCTCGAAGGTGTCCCTGAAGGTGCCGTTGCTGATAGCCACCGTGCGGTCCTCGTCCAGGACTGTTGCGGTCACGGCCGAGGCCGGCAGGCACCCCAGAGTGAATTCGGCTGCTTGCCGGTTCGCCTGCGCCGAACCGGCGAGAACGTAGAGAGCGTCCCCGTGCACTTTCACGGCTGCGTCAACCCCCGCGGCGTGGGCCAAGGCCCCGTCCAGGAACGGCGCGTTAAGGACGGGGGCGAGGCCGGTAATTTGCCGGTTGACGGCGGTCACCCAGGGCCGAATCTCGTCACCACAGGGTTCCCGCAGGATGTGGAAGGACTGGCACGGGCCACCGAAACTGTGGTTGAAATAGACAATTCCCCGTGCACCGTGGATCAAACTGCTCCAGACAGCGCCTCTTAGCTGCGGGCCAGTGATCGTGGGGGCTTCGGCCTCGCCGGCCGGATGCCCAACCTCGACAAAAGCCCACACCGGTTTGTTGCCGGCCGGCCGGATCAGGGATCGGACCCGGTCAACTGTCCAGCCATAGTTGGCGGCCAGCCGGCACTCCTGGTCCGTCAGGTTCCGCCCCCCGCCCAGCCGCCCGCCACCCTCGCCCTGGCCGCAGATGTTGGGGTCGGTGAACCAGTAGTTGTCGACCGAAACCACGTCCTGAAACTCATTGACGAAGACAGATGCCTGTTCGTCACTCTCCCAGAAGCTGACACCCTTGCCGTAGTTGGCATATTTCAGGGTTCCGTCGGCAATGGCTGCTGACAGCGTCCGTTGAACGGAATAGCCACAAGGTGTCCCCGCGGGGTTGCAGACTTCCCCTTGCCCGGGCCACTTACCGGTCCATACTGAGGACCCGGGGCCCGCCCACATGTCCGGCTCATCGGCAAGGACAAGGCCCGAGCTCCATGCAGAGGGTTCGCTGGTCACTGCATGGACACCGGCGGGCCGCAGCAGCGCGGTATTGGAGTTCGCCGTCAGGTTCACGTAGGTGTTCAGCCCGACACGTTTGTCCATTTCGATGTCGCCCGGCTCTAGAACGCTTTCCAGCCACACACCAAGAGGGAAATACTCCGGCGCGGCGGGCAATGAGTTCGCGAATGTCCCATAGAAACCGGGGCCTCCATCCACATTGCGAAGAACGGTGGCTGCCGCACTTTCTGCAGGTGCCGGTTCGCTTCCGGCATTCCTGACAAAAGCTTGCCCTGGTGGCGCCCCGCTTCCGCTGAACAACAGCGCTGCCGCTAAACAAACGACGGCTGACATGACGGCTTGAGAGTGTTCTGGTCTGCGTTTCACGAGCTATACCCCTCGAATGAGTTGTGCCAGGATTCCTGCACCGCGGGTGCTGTCAAACCGGTTGGCCACGCGGCGCCGACCTTCCGTGCCCAGCTGGCCCGCCAAGTCTGGTGTGTTCAGCACGCGGGCGAGGGCAGCCGCCAAGTGGGCGGGATTGTTGGTGCGGACCAGAAGGCCGCTGTGCTGGTCCTGCACCAACTCCGGGACGCCCCCGGCGCCGGTAACCACCACGGGGACGGACAACGACATAGCCTCCATGATGGCGACGCCGAGGGGCTCGGCATGGCTCGCCAGAGCAAAAACGTGTGCATCTTCCAGCCCGGTTCGGATCACACCTTCGGAGACGGCACCGAGGAGCGAGACCCTGCCGGCCAAGTCCAACTCGGCGATGAGCCGCTCAAGCTCAAGGCGGTATCCGGTTCCGCCCAGCTCGTCCTCGCCCGCGATGACGAGCCGTGCGTCTATTCCTGAATCCGTCAGCAGGCGGACCGCGGCAAGTAGGTCTTTGTGGCCTTTGCTGGGGTTGAGCCTGCCACAACTGAATATTTTGGCCGGTCCCTCGCCTGTCCAGGGTTCATATGGGAAGTTCCTCGTGAAGTTTGTTGTGTCGACCCCCATGGGCGCCACTGCAATTCTGCCCGGAAGTGCCCCGCCCAGCTGTGCCTCGATGTCCCCGAGGAGCCTTTTCGTGATGACCACGCCAAAAGCGGCGTTCCGCCATTTGTCCGCTTGATTCGGGCCGTAGTCGGCCAGGGGACCGTGAAGCGTCAGGCTGTACGGGAGGCCAGAGAGCCGATGGGCAAAGAGTGCGACCTGGGCGGAGTCGGCACAGGAGTGGACGTGGACGTGCGTCCACCCCCTGCGACGGGCAACCCTTACCAGGTCCGCAGCGGCAAGCAGAAGCGAGGCAAGACGGAGAGCCCCAATGACACGTGGCCGCAGGCCGCCAGCCTGTGCCTGCCCGGCGCTGTACCCCCTGGCCGACCCAAGCAAGACGGCCGCCCGACCGGAAAAGAGTCCCTGGAGGAGGATTGCTGACGCAACGATAAGGTTCGCGGGCGCAGCGGGCACGAGGTAGTGCGTCTCGGTTTCCGCGGCGCTCGCCCACCCATGGGACACCTTCCCCGCTTTGGGGCGGCGGGTAGAGATAAGTTCCGGTTCCATTCCCAGGGTCCTTAGTGCGGCCAGTTCACGCCAGAAGAAGCCGTGGGTCTGCCCTGGAAACTCAGGGATCAAATATCCGAATCGAGCCATGTAAACCCCTTCAAAGTTTGAAGGTCTTCGGGGGACGGTCCGGCACGCGGGCCTTGGGCCATCCTACTCAGATAGCGCCTCCCGTAAAGCCACCATCGAAAATGACGTTTTCAGAAAAATACTGTTTCCAGCAGGCGCCAGCGGCTACTGTCAGAAAAGACGGGCACCTGCGTAGCGGTGACTCCGAGGTCGTCTAGGTAGGTTGGGGAAATGCATGCCCGGTACTGTCGGAATCACGGAGCATCGATTCAATGCGTCACAACCGCGCTGCTCCGAATTTGCCGACTTTGAAATAACGCAGGCGAGGAAGGGCCATCCGCCGCTGCTTCTTCGAATTATCGCGTTTGGGATCTTCTTCTTCCCTTCCAGCATGGTGCTGGGCGGCTTGGGGGCGGCCGGAACAGTGCCGCTGCTGCTCTCGGCCGGGCTCTTCCTGCTCTGGGCGGTGTCTTTACTTCTGGGTTTGCACGATCCGATTGGCTACAGGCACCCGGGCAGGCTCGCCCTCGTCGCCCTGATCCTGGCATCGTGCCTGTCTTATATTGGGCTTGTATCTGGCTGGACAGGGGGCAGCACCCCTGTTGTCCGGGCGTCCGCCGACCGATGGCTGATTCTTCTGGCGGCCAGCGCGGGAATAGTTTTGGTAATTGCGGAACGTATCAAAACAATGACAGATGCATTGGTGCTGGTGAGAGCCCTGTTAGCAGGCGGCGTCTTCTGTTGCCTGGTGGCGGTGGTCCAGTTCTACTTCCGGGTCAACCCTATGGAATGGGTCCAGGCGGCCATGCCGGGCTTCACCTATAACGGCGGTGATACAGCCTTCCAAGACCGCGGCGCCCTCGTCCGGGTGTCCGGCAGTACGTTCCACTCCATAGAGCTCGCCGTCGTCGCGGCGATGCTGCTGCCGCTGTCCATCTGGCGGGGTCTCTACGATCCCGTTGGCCGCAAGTGGGTGCACTGGTGCGGAACGGCGCTCTTGGTGTTCGCGGTGGCGTCCACAGTGTCCCGTTCCGGCGTGCTCGGCCTCGCAGTGGGCATGCTGACGTGCCTGCCCTTCCTGCCACAAGGCGCCAGGCGTTGGCTGGGCATGGTCTTTCCGGTCGTGCTGGCGGCACTGTTCCTGACTGTTCCGGGTCTCGTCAGCACGATCAGCGCCAGTGTCACCGCCGATGAGAGCGACCCCTCGATCAGCAACCGAACGAATAACTATCCCCGAGTGGCCGCCATGTTCGAGGAACGTCCCGTCTTTGGAACGGGCCCGGGCAACTACATACCGCAAAACGCGGTCTTCATCCTGGACAACCAGTACCTGAACACGGCCGTGACCCTTGGGATTGTTGGACTGCTCGCGGTGATTCTCTATCTGCTGCTCCCCGGACTGGCTGCTGTCCAGGCGGCCCGGGTGGCCCGGACTGAATCCTTGAAATGCCTGGCGGGTGCCATCGCGGCAGCCGGCCTCGTTGCCGGTGTCTGCTCCCTAGGGTTCGACTCCCTCTCTTTCCCAGTCTTTGCCCTGGTCTACCCCTTGTTCGTTGGTCTCGGCGGAGCCGTCTGGATCCTCGTCAAACGCGAAGCGAAGCTCCTGGCTGTCACGGACGCGGCCGCCCAGCGGAATGATTTGCCGAAAACCGACTCAACTCCGCGAAATGGAGATATCTAATGGATCCTCTGGCCGTGCTCAAGACTTTGTGGCACCACAAGTTCTTCGTTCTTCCGGTCGTGCTGCTCACGCTTCTCGCCGCCGGGTACGTTTACCAGTTCGGTCCGCGGTCGTACGAGGCCAGCACGAGTTACGCGGTGGTGAACCCGATCGTGCCAACGTCCGAAGACATCGAGAAGAAACCGGAATTGGGCCTTTTGAACAAGGACAATCCATATCTGCGGTCAGCAGACCCTGCGCTGGTCATCGATGTGCTCATTACCCGGCTGAACGCACTTGCCACGGCTGACAAGCTGCAAGCGGAAGGGCTGGGAAACGAATATGCGGTGAGCCGTGGTGTCGGGGGCAATGGCTTTGTCATCGACATTCGTGGGGTCGGTGACTCGGAGGAGCAGGCCATAGCAACCGCCACAGCCCTGGGCAAGACCCTCGAATCCGACCTCCTGGAAATGCAGAGCGTCAACGGGGCGGACAGGACGTACCTCTTCACCTCCATGACGGTTTCGACGCCGGACCGTGCCACTGAGCTGTATTCCAACCGCCTGCGGGCAGCGATCATCGTGTTTCTGGTGGGCACGATTCTGGTCTTCGGGGCCGTCTCTTTGGCCCGGGTGGTCGAGGCAGGGAGGACGCGGCGGGCAGCCCGGAGGACAACGTCCCCGACGGGCGGGGACACGGCAACCGGGCAGCCGCCCACCTCCGGTCCCCGGTCCGCGCCTTTCAAGCCTGGCCCGTCTTCCGCCGGTTGGAAGGCCGCCAAGGGCTCGGAGGGCGCACCTGCCCCAGTGCCAGGATCACGGCTGGCGCCAGGCACGCGCGGAGGTCTGCGACGCTCGGCCGGGAGCCCCGAAGAGCGACCTGAACCGTTCGCGCCTTCCACAGACGAGGAACCGAGCCGGGTGGGCGCGGACAAAGGCGCCCTCTAGACCCCCGTCGTGGCCCTGACGGCGCTTCGGGCCGGGTTATCAGCGGCTCAGGACCCCTTTGCACGCCGATTCGATCAGGTCCGCCACCATGGCCTGGGTTTGGGTCCAGCCCGGCCTGACCCGAAATGGCGCGGCGGAAGCGGCTGCACGCTGCTGATCGTCGACCACTGAAGAAAGCGCGGAGGCCAGAACGGCGGGGGTCGGCCGGGCCCAGACGGCGTTCTCCCCGGGAAGATCGGCGCGGGCCATCACCGAGTCATTCAGGACCGGCACGCAGCCGGCAGCTAAAAGCTCCTCGGCAGCCAAGGAGATGTTCGTGAACGACATCACCAGACCGGCCCTGGTGCGGTTGTAGAGTTCGTTCAGTTCGGCCGGCGGAAGGCTTCCGTGATTCGTGACAGGGATACGCCAGTTGTCCACGCGGTCGCCGTAGACATGGATCTCCTCGTCCGGATGCATCTCGTGGAAGTGTTCCAGCGCGAGCTTGGCCAGCATGTACCCCCTGCGGTCAGTGCTCCGCTTGGCGTAGAAGACGATGCCGCTGCGCGGCCCGGGCATGCGGGACTCATCCAGGATCCGGTAGACCTCCGTGTCGCAGCCAAACGGGACGGTCGTAGCGGGCGCGACGCCTGATTCCCGCTGAAGTTGCGTCGCCACCATGTCGCCGAGAGCAATTATTCCCAGCCCCAAGTGATAGGACAGTTCCGCAATCGTGTATAGGGAACCGCGCGGATAGAAATATGGTTCGTAATCCTGGACAAAGTAGAAGCAGCGGACGGGGCCCGCAATCCGTGACGCCACCACATGGGCCGTCTGCCAGGAGCTGGCCACAACAGCATCAATACCTTGAATGCTGGGCGTCGCTGACTTGATGGTCGCCTTCATCCCCGGCCAGCACCGCCGGATTACTTCCTCATGGCAAGTGACATCGTCGGAATTAACGTCGTAGAGGAACAGCGTGCACCTGTGCCCGCGCCGCTCCAGGCCCTCGACCATGCGGAAGAGCGTCGTATGCCCTCCGGACCCGGCCCCAGGCGGCGTGCAGACCCAGCCGATATGCAGGCCGCCGTCCCGCACCGGATGGTCCGTCGGGAGGCGGACCGTCCCTGGATCTGCAATGTCCTCCGGCCGCAGGGGTAAATCTAGGTCGGTCCAGCTCAACCGGTCCCCGACCCTCTGCGCGATCTTCCTTGTACCCCGCCGAAAGACGTCGCTGGCACCGTCCCGTCTCAGCCGCGATGCTATGTCCGCCAGTCGCCGTGTAGTCCCCATTGTCAGCCCCTTTCCTTGTCGTCGGCCAGGGTTCCCCGAACGTCGGCCAGGGCCTGCCGGCGATGGTGGAGTCCGGTTCCCGACTTTGCCGAAATCATGATGGCAAGTTCTTCGGACGTGACCCCGGACATCAACGCGGACAGTTCAGCAAGGCCTAACGGGCGTTCCTCCGAGTAGACGACGCTCTTCATGCGGGAGGTCGTTGATTCCGCACCACCGAGTACTTCGTCAACGTACACGCCGTATAGAATCATTTCCGAGAAGTGGAGTTGGCTGCCGATGGCTGTGGCCCAGGTCCGGCCCGTGTGTGCTTCGACCGCGGACAGCAGGCTGCGCACAATTCCGGGTTCCCAGAGGCACGGCCAGCTTATGTAGTCGGGGAGGTTTTCCGCCGGTGGCGGCGCCAATCCCAGCAGCGACCGCGAGGTTTCGTGCCATTTGCGGTGCAAGGGCAGCCCTGCATGGACCGCCCCGGGATTTCGGTAGAACGCTGGTCTCCCGCTCAGCATGAAGGAGTCCAGGGAAGTCCTGCGGATCAGCACCATGTCGGAGTCCATCAACAGCACGCCCCGGGACTGGAAGGATGCCGCTGCAGACAGCTTTACGAGCTGCTGGGCGATCCAGCCGCGCACGGGGGGCCACGGGCGACGTGTGTTCAGCCAGACGTTTGCGCCCGGTGCTTTCACCAGATGGCGGGGCAGGAACTCGCCAACATCGTGGACGAAAGTTCGTGTCCCCTCCATTTCGCTGAAGTACTTCCGGTCACTGCGCGGGACAACGATGTGGTGCTCGACGTCGTCGGTCATCTCCATCACCGAACGATTCAGGTCAGCGCACAACTCGGCGTCGGGTCCGTAACTCGGGGTCAGGACCGTCAGCCCGGAGCCGCATGGTACCTCAGCATTCATCAGTACACTCCATTCCTGTGCCAGCGCCACCACTGGAGCTCGGATCGTACCCGGGCCGTCAGACGCCGGGCCGATGCGCCACCCCTGAGATGCGGGAACCGGGCCGCCTGGTCCGTCCGCCGCGCTAGTCGATCCCATGCGGTGCTGTGCACCACCCCGGGGTCCAGTTCCCGCGCCAACTCAAGGCTACATCCGTACAGCACAGACGTCCCGGCGCCGCGGTCCAGTTCGTTGCGGGCCGTCTTCAGGGCTTCGTTGACCAGTGTCCGGGTTGCCCGCCGTCGCAGGTCACCCGCTTCCGCGACCGTGCCGGCGGGGCCGTCAAAGAGAACGTCGAACGCTTCTCGGCGTTCCCTAAGATCAACGAGCACATCGACTTCGCGTGCAGAAAGGCTGTCGCTGTGTTCGCGGTGCCAGGCCTGGTCGGCACCATGAATGTATGCAACGTCGGCGAATGCCGAGAAGCGGAACCAGAGCTCCATGTCATGCGTGTGCTTGAGCGGAGCCTGATAGCCGATTCTTTCCAGCACAGACCTTCGCATCAGGACCTCGGGCGAAGTGATAACGTTGCTGCCGCTGCGGCAGCGGTCGAGCAGCCACTCCCGCCCCGGCCAGATGGTCCACGCTGAGGGACTCAGCCGCGGACGGGGGAGCACACCGTCAGAGAAGTGCAGGGGATGCCCATAAACGAGCCCCACCGAGGGGTGGGCTCGCGCCACCGGGACGGCGCGGCCAAGAGAGCCGGGGGTCAGCAGGTCATCGGCGTCGAGGCGCACAAGGAACTCGCCCTTTGCTAATTTGGCGCCGTCGTTAAATGTTTCCACGACGCCCCGGTTGGTTTCGTGGGCCAACACCCTGACGTTCGCGTGTGCGGAGGACAGTTCCCTTGCCACTTCGAGGCTGCCATCCGTCGAGGCGTCATCCACTACGACAACGTCGACGGTCACGCCGTCCTGGTTGACGGCGCTGAGCACTGCCCCGGGGAGGTAGCGACCATAGTTGTAGCAGGAAATGACGACCGTGACTGTGGCCGGCTCACCAGCGACATTCCGCGGGCGGGTTCTGATCTTCTTGCCGGTCGTCGGTGTCACGGTGTTCCCCCTGCGGTAGTGGCCTCCCGCGCCACGATCGGATCGGATGCCGCGGTGCCTTCTGCCGCCAGCCACCGCTTGAATTCAAGAATCTGGCGCCAAAACCACCGGCCCAGCAGGAGCGTGTAAGTGGCCGTGCCGGCCAGGCCGCCGGCGAGCAGTCCCACGACCGACGACGGCGCCCAGTCGACGGCGGCGACGGCCGCTGCGGCGGCCGGAACCGCAGCGACGAGGGGCGGCCAAAGGCGCGCGGCCACGGACCGGAGATCGGCTCCGCTGCGGTGAAGGGCCACCGCATAGGCCGGGCAGACGATGACGGCGGCCGTGGCCAGATGCGCCATCGCAACACCGGTGGTTCCACCGGCCCGGATGCCGAGCAGGACAGCGGGGATCAGCGCGGCGATCCAGAGGATCTGCACCACCAGCGTCGGTGCGGAGGCACCTCTAGCCAATAGATACGAGGCGGCGAGGTCGAACAGGGTACGGAGCGCACCGAAGAGTCCCAGCCAGGCGAGGATCGCGACGGCGGGCAGCCATATGGTTCCGTAAACCAAGTCAATGACCGGGTGCGCCAGTACGGCCAGCATGAGCCCGGCCAGGAGGGACACAGCCCAGGTTGGACCCAGGACGGCTGCGAAACTCTTGTCCGCGCTTCCTTTGGCCAGCCGGGCAAAGGCAGGTATCGCGAGGGACCGGACCACCTGCCCCAGCGCACTCATCGGCCAGTTGGCCACATTGAACGCCAGGAAATAGAAGCCCAGGGCTACCGGTCCGGCCATCCGGGAAATGGCCACGTTGTCGACGTTTAGCAGGACCCAGGAGAGCATATTGGCGCCGGCGACGGGAAGGCCGAACGACAGCACCTCGGGTGCCACGGACCGGTCGAACCCGTACCGCGCTCTTTCCCCGGAGAGGACGAACTGAAGCACGAGGGCGACGGCCTGGGAGACGAGCCGCCCGACGGCAAGGCCCATGACGCCCCAGCCGGCCAGAATGAGGGCAACCGTCAGTACGGTGCCGATGACGAAGTCGGCGGCCGCAATGCTGAACAACTCTTTCTGCGCGAAACGGCGTTGGAGTGAAGCGTACGGCACGACTCCGGCCCCTGCCAGCAACAACGAAAATGCCATGATGGATATCACCGGACCGGAGGCAGGACTGCCGAGCAATTCCGCGACGCCCTGGCCCGAGAGGGCCATAGTGATTGCCAGCAGGGCACCTGAGGCCAGCCCGAGGCTCGCCACCGTGGGCGCTTTTCGCTCCGGTTCCGCCGATCTGATCAAATCCGCGCTCATGCCCAGATCCGCAAGAGTCATTAGAACGGCCTGAACGGTCAGTGCGATGGCGAACACGCCGAACTGTTCGGGTGCCAGCAGCCTGGCGAGGGCGATTCCAACCGCGAAGCTGCCCAGTCTCAAAACGAGGCTGTTGACGCTGCTCCACGCAAGTCCGTGGCCAATCTTCCGGCCGAGCCCGGGCTGGGAAGGGCTCATAACACTGACTTCCGTAGACGGCGGAGTGGTTCCGACTTCCGGAGATTCATCACAGCGCGGAATTTCGCGACCTCGTAGCCGGTCCGGAACAGGGAGCTGTTGAGCCGACGTGCCTGCTGCGTCAGCAGCAGGGAACGGTAGGTGGCTTCGAGCCTCAGCGCCGCTGCGTCCAGGGCGTATCTGTCCTCAACCAGCTTCCGGCCGAAGGCACCGAGGCCCGATCGCAACTCCTCGTTGTCCAGCAGGCCAGTGAGGATTTGCTGCAGTTCGCCCGCACCGCCACCGCCGTGTCCAAACCACCCTTCCTGGAGGAACTGGGGTGCCGTCTCCGGACTGGCGAGCTTCCAGAAACCGGCCGTTCCCTGCACGATGAGCGGCTTGGCGTACGCCATTCCGCGCAACGCTGAGCTTCCCATTCCCAGAACTACATCCGCCGCTTCATAAAGCGGCCGGGGATCACTGACGTTGCCATGGACCCGGACCACATCGCGCCCGTGCCGGCGGTTCACCGCCAGCGCGGCCGCGTGCACGGTAGGGAGGCCGTCGCCGCCGCCGGCGATCAGCAGCACCACCGGCCTTCGTGCGGACAAGCTGTCAACCACCCGGACGGCCGCCTCAACGCCCAGGATCTTCTCCAGATCCGTGGTCAACCGGCCCACAACGCTGATGACCAGGTGCCCCGGCGGGATCTTGAGTTTCCGTCGCGCCGCAGACACGGCGGACGGCTTGTTGTGCTCCGTGTCGACCGGCGGCTCCATCACCTGGATTTGAGTCCGTCTGAGGGCCTCCTCGGCGGCGAGGGCATGCGTGCCGACAATGAGTGGGAAATGCCGGGGCAGGAAATCCGGTACGTCCATCGAAAGCACAGTCATGACCGCTGGTGTTCCGTAGCGCAGCCCGGGTCCGAAGGCCGTATCAACGCTCGGGGCCCATTCATAAGGATGAACAACGTCAATATCCCGGGCCCGGACGGTCGACGTCAGCTTGCGGATCGTCGCGGGATCCACGCCGTGTTTCCGGGCAGGTGCCTCGACGAACTCCAAGTCGAGCCGCCGGACCTTGTCGATCAGAACGCCGGATGTCGCGAAGACGACCACCTCATGGCCCAGATCGCGGACGGCGCCGGCAAGCTCGAGCGCGTTGATCTGGCTGCCGCCGGTGGCCAGTTCATGGGGATAGACGAGAACTCGCATGGCGTCATCGAGACGTTTATCGCTCCAGCGCTCTTCAGGCATGCGGTCCCCGTCCTTAGAAGAGAGGCCGTTGACTTTGGTTCAAGTGCGGTGCTCCCCATACGGTCGTCACCAGGGTTCCCCGCGGCAAGCGCGGCGAAGCAGCCCGCGGACTTGTCGCGGAAGGATCGTCCGCTGGTGACATTGACAGCAAATATATCCGGGGGTCTGCCCGGGAACTAGGCCGCACGGATAGTCGAGTAGGGCATTGGCGGAAGTCGAGTAGTTTTCAAGGCCAATACTTGTTTTTCGTCCGGGACATCCTCCGGAGGCAGTCCCGGAAGGGCTGTCGGGTCCCCAGGTCAGAAGGCCAGACTGATCACAAGGCTGATCGTCGTAGCAAGGATGACAGTGCCAAAGAGGTAGGACAGCAGGCTGTGTTTGAGAGCTTCCGCCCGGATCCCGTGGGTCTGCAGCGCAGTGTCTGAGACCTGGTACGTCATGCCGAGGCTCGTGGCGAGGTACGCGAAATCTGTGTACTGCGGCGGTCGCTCCTGGTTGAAGTCGATGCCGCCCACCACGGCGCCGGCCCTCCCCCCTGTGCTGTAGTAGAGCTCGGCGTACCGCAGCGTGAACAGCGTCTGCACCAGCAGCCAGGACAGCGCCACCGACGCCAGCGCCAGCAGCCCTCCGCCGAGGCCGGACCTGCCGTTGCCGCCGTGGGAATCAACGACGACGGCGGCTACCGCGCCCAGGCTGGCGACGTTGGCCGCCAGGATCAGCAGGTCGGTGATGCTTCGTGACGGGTCCTCTGCCGTGGCATGAGCCCGGGTTTCGGTAGGGTTGAATCGGCCGATCGCAAACCAGACCCACGCCACGTACGTCAGCGCTGCGACACTCCAGCCCACTGCGGGCGCCTGCACCCAGTGCCCGGCCAGCCCCGTGGCCGCCGCCGCGGCGGCCCCTGCGAGCAGCATGATCGTGAAACGCAGCCGGCTCCGGCGGACAGGGCCGGACGGTGGGGAGCCGGTGGTCATGCCCCGATCATGGCACACAGTTGTCCACATGGAGCCCAGACATGCTGTCGGGACCCTGCCCGCACCGCCTACGCTGGACTGGCATGGAATCGCGGAATCCGGCCCCGATGCACTAAGCTATTGAAGTCTGTGCTGCGCCCTGCCCCCGTTCCCGGGGGCAGGGCGGGCACATGGCACCGCAAATGAACCTCCTGTTACGGAAATGCCGTAACCGCTTAGCCCAAAGGAGGTGGGTTCACATATGCGTCCTTACGAATTGATGGTAATCATCGACCCCGAGGTCGAAGAGCGTACCGTTGAGCCAACGCTTCAGAAGTTCCTGAACGTCATCACGACCGATGGTGGAACCATCGAAAAGGTTGACATCTGGGGCCGTCGTCGCCTGGCTTACGAAATCCAGAAGAAGTCTGAAGGTATCTACGCCGTGGTGAACTTCACCGCTGAGCCGGCTACCGCCAAGGAACTTGATCGCCAGTTGAGCCTCAATGAGACCATCATGCGCACCAAGATCACTCGCCCCGAAGTGCAGAAGGTCGTTGCTGAGTAACTTCAGCTCCCGATTTTCATTCTTCACCCCGCAGGAACGAACAAGGAGGCAGTAGATGGCAGGCGAAACCACTATTACGGTCATCGGTAATCTCACCAGTGACCCCGAGCTGAGGTTCACACCGTCAGGTTCGGCAGTAGCGAATTTCACCATCGCTTCTACTCCCCGCACCTTCGACCGCCAGTCCAATGAGTGGAAGGACGGGGAAACCCTGTTCCTCCGCGCATCGGTATGGCGCGAAGCAGCCGAAAACGTCGCCGAATCCCTGACCAAGGGCATGCGTGTGATCGTTTCCGGCCGGCTGAAGAGCCGTTCCTACGAAACCAAAGAAGGCGAGAAGCGCACCGTTATCGAGCTTGAGGTCGATGAAATCGGCCCCAGCCTGCGCTACGCCAACGCCAAGGTCAACCGCACCCAGCGCTCCGGCGGTGGGGGCGCCGGCAACGGTGCCCAGGGTGGCTTCGGCGGCGGCAGCGGTGGTGGCTTCGGTGGCGGCTCTGGTGGAAACCAGGGCGGCAACTCGGGTGGAACCTGGGGCGGCAACCAGCCCGCACAGCAGCAGGATGACCCTTGGGCTACGCCCGGCGTCAGCAATGCAGGCGGCGGCTGGGGCAACGGCCCGGATTCCGAACCTCCCTTCTAAACAACATCTAAGGTTCGACGACGGAACCGGCCGGGACGCTGCAAGGCGGACGGCACTGACCGGCGTCGGGTCACCACCATCCCGTGGATCAATATCCACGGGCTCCATCGAATAGGAGCTCCACGATGGCTAAGGCTGAACTCCGTAAGCCCAAACCAAAGTCCAACCCCTTGAAGGCCGCTGACATCACTGTCATCGACTACAAGGACGTAGCATTGCTGCGCAAGTTCATCTCCGACCGCGGAAAGATCCGCGCCCGTCGCGTCACCGGCGTCACGGTGCAGGAACAGCGCAAGATCGCCCAGGCAATCAAGAACGCCCGCGAAGTTGCTCTGCTGCCTTACTCCGGCGCTGGCCGCGGCTAGGGAAGGGATAACTAACATGGCAAAGCTCATTCTGACCCACGAAGTAACCGGTCTCGGTGCTGCAGGCGATGTTGTCGAGGTCAAGGACGGTTACGCACGTAACTACCTGCTGCCCCGTAACTTCGCCCTGACCTGGTCCAAGGGTGGCGAGAAGCAGGTTGAGTCCATCAAGACTGCCCGCGCCGCCCGCGAGCACGCTTCCCTGGAAGACGCTCAGAAGCAGGCCGCTGCACTCTCCGCCAAGCCGGTCAAGCTCGTTGTCAAGGCTGGCGAGACCGGACGCCTGTTCGGCACCGTCAAGCAGGGCGACGTGGCCGACGCTGTTGAGGCCGCTGGCCTTGGCAAGATCGACAAGCGCAAGGTTGAACTGCCGACGCACATTAAGTCGGTTGGTTCCTACCAGGCCAACGTGCGCCTCCACGCTGACGTTGCCGCTGTGATCGAACTCGACGTAGTCGCAGGCAAGTAGCCTTTACCGGCTCCGCAGTCCTGAACTGCTGGAAGGCCCCCGCCTTCGGATTCCTTTTCGGAACCGGACGCGGGGGCCTTCTGCCTTGAGTCCGGCGAGCCTAGGCGTGGTGCAGGACCGTTGTCACATGCCGGTAGCCGTTCCGGATCAGCTCGGTGAGCACCGCCTCGTCGACGTCGTCGAGCTTGTTGACATAGAGGCACCCGGCGCCGGTCTTGTGCTTCCCCAGCCGTGCCAACAGGGCGGCCGACTCCGGCCCGTAAGTTAGCCCGTAGAGAGACAGATTGGCTTTCCGCGGCGAGAACCCGACGGCTGGCGCGTCTCCCTCACGGCCGCTCGCGTATTTGTAGTGGTAGCGGCCGAATCCGACAATTGTTGGGCCCCACATCACCGCTGGCTGCCCGGTGAACTCGGCCATGAGCGCCAGCAGCCGGAGCCCGTCCCTGTGCCGGACGGGATGCTCGACGGCGGCGAGGAAATCCTCGACGGACGCACCGGTTGCCGTGGTTTTGTTCTCGGTTTTGTTCAGGGTCTTGTTCACAGCCATGCGGGAAGTCTCGCAGACCCCGGCATGCTTGTCAGCCGCACCACGGCCGGTGATAGCCTGCGGCAGTGACCTCGAATGCCGCACCCGCGCCCCTCCTCCGCCCCTTCGCCCAAGTCGACGTTTTCTCGGCCGAGCCCTACCGGGGTAATCCCCTGGCTGTTGTCGTCGATGCCGCGGGCCTTGCATCCGGCGTGATGCAACGGTTCGCCAACTGGACCAATCTCGCGGAGACCGCCTTCCTGCTGCCTCCCAGCGATCCCGGGGCGGACTACCGGGTCAGGATCTTCACAGGCAGCGAAGAATTCCCCTTTGCCGGCCACCCCACCCTCGGCTCTGCGCATGCCTGGCTCGAGGCCGGCGGCATACCCCGCCAGGACGGGATGCTGGTCCAAGAGTGCGGGGCCGGACTCGTCAGGGTTAAGCGCGACGGCGGCCGGCTGGCGTTCGCAGCCCCGCCCCTGACCCGCTCGGGGCCGGTGGCAGAGGCGGACCTCGCGCGCATCGCCGCCGGCCTCAGGATGCCGCGGGAGGCCCTGCTGGATGCGTCCTGGCTGGTCAACGGCCCGGAATGGATTGGTGTGCTGCTGGAGTCGGCGGAAGTGGTGCTCGCCATCAGGCCTGATTTCGCAGCCATGGCGGGACTTAAGGTCGGCGTGATCGGCCCCCACGCCGCCGGATCGGAAGTCGGCTTCGAGGTGCGCGCGTTCATCCCGGGCGACGCCGCGGCGGAGGACCCGGTCACCGGCAGCTTCAACGCCGGCGCGGCCCAGTGGCTGATCCGCAGCGGCCGGGCCCCGGAGTCCTATGTTGCGGCGCAGGGAACGGTGCTGGGGCGTTCCGGCCGTATCCATGTCGACACGGCGGGGGATGACATCTGGGTTGGCGGGAGCTCGGCGAGCTGCATCGAGGGGTTCGTCCTGCTCTGAGTGGCCGGCCCGCGGCGCCGGCGTCAGTGCCTCCCGGCCACGTTGTGCTCTCAGTTTTGGTTGCCATTCCGTCGGTTTGGGGACCAAAAGTGATAGCGCAACGGGGCCGGGAATAAACCGCACCAACCCACGCTTCTCTAATTAGATGCAAACGCATGTATAAGCGTTTGTGGCCTGAATCAACTTGAGGAGCATCACCGTGGAATTCCGCCGCATCACCGTTCTTTCCGCCGGCCTCGGCGTCCCCTCGTCGAGCCGCCTGCTCGCCGACCAGCTGGCCGCCTCCGCGGAACGTCAACTGGCTGCTGCCGGCTACGCAGTCGACATCGACGTCGTGGAACTGCGCGACCTCGCCGTGGAGATTGCGAACAACTTCGTGACCGGCTATGCGGCACCGAAGCTGGCCGAGGTGATTGCCGGAGTTGAAGCCTCGGACGGCATCATCGCTGTCAGCCCGGTCTTCAGCGCTTCCTACAGCGGGCTCTTCAAGTCCTTTATCGACGTCCTGGACCCCAAATCGCTCGAGGGCAAGGCTGTCCTGCTGGGCGCCACCGCCGGAACGGACCGGCACCAGATGGTTTTGGACTTTGCCATGCGGCCCCTGTTCAATTACCTCCGGACCCGGACCGCCAACACTGCAGTCTTTGCCGGCCCCCAGGACTGG
The DNA here is from genome assembly GCF_031456935.1 of Arthrobacter ginsengisoli. NCBI lineage: Bacteria > Bacillati > Actinomycetota > Actinomycetes > Micrococcales > Micrococcaceae > Arthrobacter > Arthrobacter ginsengisoli. The sequence continues at coordinate 135,050 of NZ_JAVDVQ010000004.1, forward strand.
GGCAATAACGACGACGGCGGCTCACCCCTCTCGACGAGGATCGACAGGGCGGCGGCCGAGTTCACCGCTTTGCTGCAGGGCACGCAGCCGAAGCACAAGCAGGCCGCGCTGGAGTCGCTGCCGTTCGCAGAATTGCTCGCCGGTATTTCCGTCCGGCGCTGACCCGCTCAGTCCTCCAGGAGGGCGATGAATTCACGCGCCTGCTTGATGGAGATGTCCGAGTGGCGGGTGAGGGCCTCAGCGGCGGCTTCGGTGTCGCCGCTTCTGGCCAGGGTGCGGATCCTGCCGTAGATCTCGTCGTTGAGCATATTGCTGCTGACCTCACGAGTGACATCGCCCTTGCTGGCGATGGCGCGGTAGCGGTAGGGGAAGCGCTGCGGAGTGTCGTCGTCGTCCTCGCTGGGCGCCTCATCCGGGGCTTCGGGCCGGAAGGGCTGCGGGTGGGCGGCCAGGGCGCCCACGGCGTCCCGGGAGGCCCGCAGGCCGTCTCCAGTGGCCTCGAGGTACAGCTTGATGGCGGCCATGGCCTGCCCCTGCGCGATCAGCGCGTAAAGGCGGCGGTGCTGCTCCTGGCTGAGTTTCGCCGCGGCCGCACGCGCAAACTCGACCGGGTCGCGCTCAGGCTGGGGGGCCGCCTTGGGCCGGGACCTGGGGCCACGGCGGCCAAGGGCGCGTGCGCCCAGCAAAACGCCGGCACCAACGAACGCCAGAATCAGGAGGGGGATGAGCAGGGTTTCCATGAAGCTACAGCCGATCTACATATTTCTTGGCGGTCAAAAGATCTGAGTGGGTGGCCTGCCGCAGCAACTTGATGGCCTGGATCTTCTTGCCATCCCTGGCCAGCGACTGGAGTTGCAGCGCGAACTGCGGGTTCAATTGGCCGCCGGGCAACAAGGGCCCCTGGTAGCCGGGCTGCCCGACGGCGGGTGCCAAACCCGTCTGGGCGCGCAGTGCGCTACGGGCGTGATCGGCCTGCTGCGACTGCTGCTGTTCGTTCTGGCTGGGACGCGTGACTGCGTCCACGCGGGCGCGGGCGGCAGTGGCGGCCTGAACCTGCGCGGCATAGTGGGCCTGTGAACGCACCGCCAGCTCCTGTTGGTAGCGTTCCGCGTCGGAGATGCCGAAATCGCGTGGTTTCAGGGCTGTGGCGAACGCCCAGAGGACTGCTGCCAGGATGAGGGCAGGCAGTATGACTAGCAGTACATCGCCCATGTGACGAGCTTATGCCAGATCGCAGTTATCCACAGCACATTCCGCTATTGGCATGCCTTGCGCCGGTGGAGGCGGCCCGGCCGCTATCGGAATGAGGAACATCACGAAATGTGCACATTTGCAGCTCTTTGTGGCCTCATATGCCGCGACTATCCCCAGCCGCCCTCCACTGGCTGTGGATGAAGGGCGGCGAAAATTCTTTTATGTCCACAAGGTAAACCCAGTGTTTCCGCAGGTCAGCGCCTGATTACGCGAGCAACTATTTTTCTATCCACAGCTGTTCCCACAGGCTGTGCACAAGCAGGGGGTAGTAGTGCACAGCTTATCCACAGGGGCGGCGCCGGGCCGGGTTGGTGCCCGCCCGATCGGCGGCTAACGTTGCTGGATATCGAGCCGTGGATCCGGAAACCGCTGCTTCCGCACAACGCCTCTTGCTGTCATCCCGGTCACCGCATCGACGGGCCCGGCTGTGGACAACGTGGCGTGCGCGGTGGCAGCCAAAGTGTCGCAGCCGGCTGATAGTACTTAACCCGTCGGACCTACGCCGGCGTCGACGCCAGCGGGCACCATGGCCCGCGGCAACGCGTCGCCGGCGCACGGACGTACGTCGCGGCACACAATGGAGGACGGCAGTTTTGTCAGTTACGCATCTGGACTCAGTCGAGGGGACTCGTGGAGCCGAAGGCAGCCGCAAGCCGCCGCAGGACATTCCCGCCGAGCAGTCCGTCCTGGGCGGCATGATGCTGTCCAAGGACGCCATTGCCGACGTCGTCGAGATCCTGCGGGGCGTGGACTTCTACCGCCCCGCTCACGAGACGATCTACGAAGCCATCATCGATCTGTACGGCCGGGGCGAACCCGCCGACGCCGTCACTGTCTCCGACGAACTGACCAAGCGCGGCGAAATCAACCGGATCGGCGGCCCCGCCTACCTTCACGAACTCATCCAGACGGTTCCCACCGCCGCCAACGCCGGCTACTACGCCGAAATCGTGGGCGAACGCGCGGTGTTGCGCCGCCTGGTCAATGCCGGCACCAAGATCGTCCAGCTCGGCTACGGCCAGGACGGCGAGGTCGAAGACCTGGTAAACCAGGCGCAGGCCGAGATCTACGCCGTGGCGGAGCGCCGCACGGCCGAGGACTACGTTGTCCTCAAGGACGTGATGGAGTCCACCGTGGACGAGATCGAAGCGTCCGGCCACCGTGAGGAGGGAATGACGGGCGTTCCCACCGGCTTCTACGAGCTCGATGAGCTCACGCATGGCCTGCACCCCGGCCAGATGATCGTCATCGCGGCCCGCCCCGCCGTCGGCAAGTCAACCTTTGCTTTGGACTTCGCCCGGTCTGCGGCCATCAAGAACAACCTCGCCACCGTGATGTTCTCCCTGGAAATGGGCCGGAACGAGATCGCCATGCGTTTGCTGTCCGCCGAGGCCACGATCGGCCTCCAGGATCTGCGCAAGGGCACGATCAAGGACGAGCAGTGGTCCAAGATCGCGACGACGATGGGCCGGATGAATGACGCCCCGCTCTTTATCGACGACAGCCCCAACATGTCGCTGATGGAAATCCGGGCCAAGTGCCGCCGCCTGAAGCAGCAGCACGATCTCAAGCTCGTGATCCTCGACTACCTCCAGCTGATGAGCTCCGGCAAGAAGGTGGAGTCCCGCCAGCAGGAAGTCTCCGAGTTCTCCCGTGCGCTGAAGCTGCTGGCCAAGGAACTGCAGGTCCCGGTCATTGCCCTGTCGCAGCTGAACCGTGGTTCCGAGCAACGCCAGGACAAGCGCCCGATGGTCTCGGACCTGCGTGAGTCCGGCTCCATCGAGCAGGATGCCGACATGGTTATCCTGCTGCACCGCGAAGACGTCTATGACAAGGAATCGCCGCGCGCCGGCGAAGCGGACATCCTCATCGCCAAGCACCGTAACGGCCCTACCAAGGACATCGTGGTCGCCTTCCAGGGCCACTACTCGCGGTTCGCCAACATGGCGGCCGACGCCGGGGGCGGCGGCTTCTAGCAGCTACTCGCCAGCGGCCCGCAGCAGGTGGTTGGGCAGTCGGTTACCCGGTGCCCGGCCCCGGATTTCCAGCAGCTCGCGGGCATGCGCGTGCAGCCGCTTGTCCTCCTCGGACACCGGAACCCACTGCGGAACCGGGACGGACGTGCCGTGCTCGTCGCGTGCCACCATCACGGTCAGGCAGTAGGTGGTGAGGTGCAGCTCCCGACCCTTGGGGTCCCCCGAGCGGACATGGACCGCGATGTGCATGCCCTTGGTTCCGGTGTAGACCAGCCGGGCCTCAACTTCCACAACGTGGCCAATCAGCAGCGGCCGGTAGAAGCGCACGCCGCCGGAGAAGACGGCCACCGTGTCCATCCCGCAGTACCGCGAGGCGCAGACGTAGGCCGCTTCGTCGATCCATTTCATGACGATGCCGCCGTGCACCTTGCCGCCCCAGTTCACATCCGTGGGTGCGGCCATAAAGCGGAGCACCACATTTTCTGCGGTTCCGGCGTCCGTATATTCCTGCCCGCTCATGGCCTGGACGATGTCCTCGCGGACCTTGATCCGGGCCAGCGCGTGGTCGCGCAGTTCGATTTCTTCCGGGGTCACCGGCTCAAACTGCGGAACCGGGATGGGTTTCCCGTCGTCTCCAACGGCCACGAAGATCACCAGGCACTGACTGCGCATGGTGGCCGGGCCGCCCTTCGGGTCGCCCGAGGACACCACGGTGCGGATGTGCATGGAGGACCGGCCCGTGTAGACGATTGTTGCCTCGACTTCGACCATGTCGCCGCTGTTGACCGGGTCCGCGAAGTGGATGTTGCCCACGTACGCCGTTACACAGTACGATTTCGCCCAGCCGACCGCGGCCGCATAGGCGGCCTTGTCGACCCACTCAAGGACCGTGCCGGCGTCGACCGAACCGCTGTGGCCGACATCGGTGGGCGCCGCAAGGAAGCGCAGGGTCACGGCATTGGCGGCAGTCTCACTCATGGTGCGAGTTTACTGACCCGCGGGGGAAGCGTCGTGGCCCCCGACACAAACGCGGACCGGGGCGCCACACACGCGGCGGCCCGGACGGCCACCGGTGTTAATCCGCTGAGGGGCAGTCCGTTAAATGCGCGAGGGCGGGCGGTCACCGACAAGGTGACCTCCCGCCCTCGCCGTGTCGGCGGGCCTGGGACTAGGCCAGGACGCTGAGCTTGGAGCCGGTGCGGCCGAAGAGGACCTTGTCCACGGACACCTTGCCGGCGCCCACGAGGGCCACGGCCAGGGCGGCGGCGGCGAGGATCAGCACGAGTTCGTAGCCGCCCGTTTCGACATAGATTCCCGCCGGGGCATGGACCAGGAACAGGGCGCCGACCATGTTCACCGCGAGGAGCGCTGCGAACACGCGGGTGAGTACACCGAGGATCAGCGCGACGCCGCCGACAAGTTCCAGCGTGGCGACGACAGGCGCGACCATGTTGGCGGCCGGGACACCCATCTGGGTGAAGGCGGCCTGAGTGCCTGCAATGGTGAACTCGTTGAATTTCTGCCAGCCGTGGGCGGCGAAGAGGAATCCGGTGACGATGCGCAGGATTGTGCGGGCCGAAGTGGTGAGTGTGGGCTGGTTCATGAGGATACCGTTCTGACGTTGGGACCGGGGCGGGCAGGCCGCCGCGCGGATTTGGTTGAAGATTCAAGTTATATTCTCCCGTCACATACTTGAAAAGTCAACTAAGGCGACGCGGTGCGACGCCGCGAGTGCCGCTAGGGTGGTTCCGTGCCAGCCTCCGCCCCGACTCCCACCGCGCTCCCGTCCCCGGCAGGCCGCCGTCGGGAGATCCGGCGCCTGGCGGTCCCGGCCTTCGCTGCGCTGATCGCCGAACCACTATTCCTCCTCGCGGACGCCGCAATCGTCGGACACCTCGGCGTCGCCCAGCTTGCCGGCGTCGGGCTGGCCTCGGCCGTGTTGCATACAGCCGTGGGCCTGATGGTGTTCCTCGCCTATTCCACGACTCCGGCCGTGGCCCGGGCGGTCGGCAACGGCCAGCTGCGGAAGGCCCTAGCCGCAGGACGCGACGGCGTCTGGCTGGCCCTGCTACTCGGCGTCGCCCTTGCCGCAGCCGGTTTCCTGGCCGCCGATCCGCTCCTGGACTTGATGGGCGCCCGCGGTGAGGTGCGGATGTTTGCCGCGGACTACCTGCGCTGGTCGATGCCCGGTCTCGTGGCGATGCTGCTCATCTTTGCCGGCACCGGCGTGCTGCGGGGCCTGCAGGACACACGCACTCCGCTGTTGGTCGCGGCCGCCGGATTCACGCTGAACATCGTGCTCAACCTCTTCCTGGTCTACGGGCTGCAGCTGTCCGTCGCCGGCTCGGCAATCGGCACCAGCATCGCCCAATGGGCCATGGCCCTGGTCTACGTGGCGATGGTGCAGCGCAACGCCCGCAGCCATGGCGTGCCCCTGCTGCCGGACTGGCACGGCATCCGGCGGCTGACTAAAGTGGGTTCGTGGCTGATGCTGCGGACGCTCAGCCTGCGCATCGCGATCCTCGCCACCGTTGTGGTGGTCACAGCCCAGGGACCGGTCAACCTGGCCGCCCACCAGCTCGCGATGACCATCTTCACCTTCCTTGCCTTCGCGCTCGATGCCCTTGCGATTGCCGCGCAGGCCCTGATCGGCAAGGAACTTGGCGCTTCCCGCCCCGCCGCAGCGCGGGAGCTCACCGCAACCATGGTCCACTGGGGTATTGGCTTCGGCGTGCTGACCGGAATCCTGCTCGCTGTCGCGGCACCGTGGGCGGGATCGCTCTTCACGTCCGACGCCGAGGTCCAGGGTGCGCTGGCCCTGGCGCTGTGGGTGCTCGCCGCCGGACAGCCGATCGCCGGCTATGTATTTGTCCTCGACGGTGTGCTGATCGGCGCGGGGGATGCGAAGTACCTGGCGATTGCCGGCGTCGTGAATCTCGCAGTGTATCTGCCGCTGCTGCTGGCGGTCCGGCAATCCGGGGTCGACGGCGGCGCTGGTCTGCTCTGGCTGTGGGCGGCGTTCTCGCTGGGCTATATGGCGGCCAGGGCCGTGACCCTGGGCCTGCGGGCGCGTACGGACCGGTGGATGGTGCTCGGCTCGCACTGAGTCGGCCCGGCCCGGCCCGCCCTGCCCCGCCGGGACCCCGGCGCGCACGGGTGCGGCTTCGAACTAAACTGGACGGGTGACTCTTCCCGAAGCCCCTGACGCCTCCACTGCCCTGCCCGCCGCAGCGGATCTCTGGAAACCCGTGCTGGTCCGGGCCGCCGTCGCGCTGGCATTCGGTGCACTGACCGTGTTCTGGGGTTCGCCGCCGCCGGCAGCCATGGGCTGGGCCGGCGGCCTCTACCTGCTGGCCACCGGCGTGGTGCTGCTCTGGAGCGTCGACAAAACCGGGCTCCGGCCCGCGTCACCTGCCGGCAAAATCCTTTCTGCCGCCGGCGCAGTGCTGACCGGAACGGGGGCCGCGGTCGGCCTCATCTCCGGAAGCCTGGTCTTTGGCGTGCTGGCAGCCGTGGGCTTGGGCCTCGCCGGCGCCGCAGAGCTCTACCTCGGCGTCACCAGCCGTGGCCGGTCGGTGCTCGCAGGCGATTGGATGGCCTCCGGCGCCGTCGGGCTGGGCACGGCAGGTCTGCTGCCCTTCTTCATCGACCTCGGTCCGCACGCCCTGCTCGGCGTCGCCGGCGGCGGAGCCATCATCAGCGGAGTGCTCTGGGTGCTCGCCGGACTGACCCTGCGCCATGATGCACAGGCCGTTTCCGCGAAGGCCGTAAACTAGTAGCGACAGGTTCTACCTTGCGTAGAACGATTGCGGCACCACAACTGCCACGCCGGGCGGCGTCGGCTGCAGGAGGAATGCACCTTGGCACAGCAGAAATCTGGAGAACCGCGCAAGCCGCGGACCTCGGTCAAGGGACCGCTCATGTTCTCCGCGTTCTGGGCGGTGCTGGCCTTCGTTGCCACCCTCATTTTCGCCTCCGGCGGCACCGCCAAGGCGCCCCGCTTTGACCTGGCCTTCACTGCCGCAGGCATCGCGTTCATCGTGATCCTGGTCGTGATTGCCATGCTTTCCATGGGCCATAAGCCCAACGACGAACACCTGGGCAAGGGTTCCGGCATTAACTTGAGCTCCAAGGACGCCGGCCACGGCAGCACCACCGCCCGGACGCGTTCGGACACCGGCGCCCCGGATGCGGGTTCCGGCGAGGACAGCGGCGACTCGCCCCGCTGACGCTGCCGTTCAGGACGCCGCCTTCCGGGCCCGATACGCCGCCACATGCGCTCGGTTCGCGCAGTTCCCGGTGTCGCAGTAGCGTTTGGAACGGTTCCGGCTGAGGTCCAGCACCACAGCGTTGCAGTCCTCGGCGGCGCACACCAGCAGGCGGTCCATTTCCTTGCTGCGGATCACATCCACCAAGGCCATGGCGGCCTCTGTGCTCATCCGCTGCGCCAGCGGCGCGTCCGGAGTGGTGGCGTGCAGGTGCCAGTCCCATTCATCGTGCTTGACCAGCTGGGGGAGTGCCCGCGCCTCCCGCAGCAGCCGGTTCACGGTCTTCACGGCGGCGGATTCGTCCTCCAGCCAGAGCGCCGCGAGCTCCCCGCGGAGACGATGCACGCTCTCCAGTTCAGCCGCGTCCCGGGTCCGTGAGCCGCTGAATCCCTCGGCTGTCAGGAACCGATCCAGGTCCTGGGTCGTGGCCAGTTGCTCTTCCCCATTGGCCACCGAGTTGATCAGGTTGACCACGGACCGGAGGGCAACTTCTGTGTCAGGGGCAAAAACCATCTTGACTCCTTACGTTGGCGTGGCGTACTGTCATGAGCATAACCCTATTTTACTCCTGACAGGAGGCAGCCTATGTCTGCCGCACGCCGCTCCGCCGAAGCACTGGCCGCGAACGATTCCGGAATGCCCGCCCCCGGAGCACTGGGTGTCAAAAAGACCGGCGCGGCGTCAGGATTCATGGCCTCGGGTTTGGGCGTGGCCTTGTTTTCGTCGGCGGTGTTCGGTCTCTCTGGCTCTTTTGCCAAGGCCTTGCTGGAGACTGGCTGGACCCCCGGGGCGGCTGTTACCGCCCGTCTCACAGCGGCTGCGCTGATCCTGGCAATTCCGGCCGCCTGGGCGCTGCATGGGCGCTGGCACCAGCTCAGGGACAATTGGCTCACGGTGCTGCTCTTCGGCCTGATCGGCGTCGCCGCCTGCCAGCTGTTCTACTTCAACGCGGTGGCCAGGCTTTCGGTGGGGGTTGCGCTGCTGCTGGAATACCTGGCTCCCGTGATCATCGTATTGTGGCTCTGGGCCGCCAGCCGGAGGCGTCCGCGGCCGCTGACGGTCGCCGGTACCCTGCTGTCCCTGGGCGGGCTGGTCCTGGTCCTGGACCTGACCGGAGCCGTCAGGATCGACGTCATCGGCGTGCTGTGGGGGCTTGCGGCTGCGGTCTGCCTTGCCATCTATTTCTTTATCACAGCCAAGCAGAACGACACCCTCCCGCCGATTGTCCTGGCCTCGGGCGGACTTGTGGTCGGCGCCGCCACCATGTGGCTTGCCGCGGGAACGGGCCTGCTGCCGATGGCATTCAGCATCGCCGACGTCCGCCTTGGCCCCTGGGTCACCCCCTGGTGGGTGGCGCTGGGCGGACTCGTGGTCCTGGCCACCGTCCTCGCCTACGTCGCCGGCATTGTGGCGGCGCGGGCACTCGGCTCGAAGGTGGCCTCCTTTGTCTCGCTGACCGAGGTGCTGTTCGCTGTCATCTGGGCGTGGCTGCTCCTCGGTGAACTGCCGGGCTCCATCCAGCTCGTGGGTGGGCTGTTGATTGTCGGCGGGGTCGTGCTGGTTCGGCTGGACGAGCTCCGGTCCCCTTCCGGTGCCGGGGCGCCCATGCCGGCAGCGCTGGAGCACGCGAACGACGTCGAACCCGTGCCCTAGGCAGGGTGCGAGCAAAACGGCCCGGACGCAATGCGTCCGGGCCGTTCGCGGAAAGCCCGGCCTCAGCTGGACGCGCTTTCCCAAGGGCTACCCAGACCCGAAAAAGTGTCGATGCGCACTCCTCCCGTCCGCCACCGCACGTTTCTGGCCCCTCGGTCCCGGGGCCGAAGGCACCTAGCATGGAGGTATGTGCCGAAACATCCGGACCCTCCACAATTTTGAACCCCATGCAACCACCGCGGAAGTGGAAGCAGCCGCGCTGCAGTACGTTCGCAAGATCAGCGGCAGCACCAAGCCGTCCAAGGCCAACGAAGAGGCCTTCAACCGGGCGGTGCATGAGATTGCCCATGCCACGCAGCATCTGCTCGACTCCCTGGTGACCCACGCCCCGGCAAAGGACCGCGGGGAGGAAGCTGCCAAGGCCAAAGCCAGGGCTGCCGTCCGCTTTGGTGCGGCCTGAGTGGCAGGCGCCAGCGGCGAGGTGCGGACTACTTGCCGAAGCTGCGCAGCCGCAGCGAGTTGGCCACCACCAGCACGGAACTGGCGGCCATGGCGGCGCCGGCGATCATCGGGTTGAGCAGCCCCAGGGCCGCCACCGGGATGCCGACGGCGTTGTAGAAGAAGGCCCAAAAGAGGTTCGTCTTAATGGTCGCCAAAGTCCGGCGCGACAGCTCGATGGCCTGGGCGACCTGGCCCAGTTCGTTGCCCATCACGGTCAGGTCGGCGGCCTCGATCGCAACATCGGCGCCGGAGCCCATCGCGATGCCCAGGTCCGCCTGGGCCAGCGCCGCGGCATCATTGATGCCGTCACCGGCCATGGCGACAGTGGCGCCGGCGGCCTGCAGCTTCCGCACCGCCTCGACCTTGCCCTCCGGCAGCACCCCCGCAAACACATCCTCCGCAGCGATGCCGACGGCGGCTGCCACCTGCGCGGCGACGGCGGCGTTGTCCCCGGTCAGGAGGATCGGCCGGAGACCGAGTCCGCGGAGCCGCGTGATCGCGGCTGCGGAGCCTGGCTTGAGCGTATCCCTCAGGCTGATGATGCCGGCTGGCTCACCGTCCACGGCGAGCCAGACCGCGGTTGCACCCGCGGCTTCGGCGGCGCTGAGGGCCTCCACTTGCGCGGCGGCGGTAGCAATGCCGTTCTGCTCCAGCCAGCCGGTACGCCCGGCCGTCACGAGCCGGCCCTCGACGGTGCCCTGGACTCCGCCGCCGGGCACGGAGCGGAAGCCGACGACGCCGGGAAGGGCGCCCGGGCCACCGCTGCTCCGCTCAGCCAACAGGGCCGAAGCAGCGATGGCGCGGGCGGCCGGGTGTTCAGATGCGGCCTCCACGGCCCCGGCCAGACGCAGCACGTCCGCCGGGTGGAACGGTCCGAACACGGCTGTGCCGTCGACGGCGAGGCGGCCGGTGGTTACGGTGCCGGTCTTGTCCAGCAGGATGGTATCAACGGTCCGCGTGTCCTCGAGAACCTGTGGGCCCCTGATCAGGATGCCCAGCTGTGCGCCCCGGCCTGTCCCGGCGAGCAGTCCCACCGGGGTGGCAAGGCCCAGGGCGCAAGGGCAAGCGATGACCAGCACAGCGACCGCGGCAGTGAACGCAGCGCGGAGTTCCGCACCGCTGATCGCCGGGCCGGCCGCGAGCAGCCACGCGCCAAAGGTCATCACGGCGATCGCCAGGACCACCGGCACGAACACGGCGCTGATCCGGTCAGCCAGTCGCGCGATCGGCGCCTTGCCGGACTGCGCCTGGGAGACCAGCCGACCCATCTGGGCCAGGGTCGTTTCGGCGCCAACGCGCGTGGCGCGGACGAGCAGCCGGCCGGACGTGTTGATAGTGGCGCCCGTCACCGGGCTGTCCGGTCCCACTTCCACCGGCACCGATTCGCCCGTCACCAGCGACGCGTCCACCGCGGAGGACCCGTCGACGACGACGCCGTCAGTCGCAATCTTCTCGCCCGGGCGAACCACGATGAGGTCGCCCGGCGCCAGCTGGTCGGCCGGGATCTGCAGCTCCTGGCCGTCGCGGAGGACGGTGGCATCCTTGGCGCCCAGGTTCAGCAGGGCCTTGAGGGCGTCTCCGGCCTTCTGCCTGGCATTGGCCTCCAGATAGCGGCCAAGCAGCAGGAAGGTGGTGACGACCGAGGCCACCTCGAAATAGAGTCCGCCCGAGCCCATCTCCATACTCTCCATTCCCGGCGGGGGAGCGGTCATCCACGGGTCCGCGAAGAGCTGCCAGGCCGAGAATACGTAGGCCGCAGCCACGCCGATGGAGACGAGTGTGTCCATTGTGGAGGACAGATGCCGGGCGTTGACGGCGGCGGCCCGGTGGAACGGCCACGCCGCCCAGGTCACCACCGGCAGGGCCAGGGCGCCTGCTACCCAGCCCCAGTGGGCGAATTGGAAGGCCGGGGACATCGACAGCAGGAACACCGGGATGGTGAGGATCGCCGCGAGGATCAGGCGGGGGCGGAGCCTGGCTGCCGGATGGGCTGCCGCGTCGTCGCCGCTGCGCACCGCGGGTTCGTCATGCCCGGGATACGGGGACAACGCACCTCCACGGACCCTCGCCTTATAGCCTGCCGCATCGACTGTGGCGGTGATCTGGGCGTCGGTGACGGCTGCGGGGACGCTCACGCGGGCCGAGTCCAGGGGCAGGTTGACGGTGGCCTCGACGCCGTCGAGCTTTCCGAGCTTGCGTTCGACGCGGCTGACGCAGGAAGCGCAGGTCATGCCCTCGATATCGAGCTCGATCACCCGCGTTCCCGGCTGGTCCAGCAGTTGCTCTCGACTCACGGTGTCCTGGTGGTGGTGTGCGGGGTGATGCTCAGGCCTGGTTGGCCACGACCAGGTAGCCGGCCTCGGCAACGGCCTCGCCGATCTCGGAGGCGGACAGGTCCCCGGCGGAGGTGATGGTGACCGTGGAGATGCCGCCTGAGTTGAGGTCGACATCGACCTGCTCGACGCCGGCCAGTGCCTCGAGTTCTTCGCTGACGGAGGAAATGCAGTGGGCGCAGGTCATGCCGGAGACGTTGACGGTAGTGGAAACGGTGCTCATGGCTTGCTCCTTGGGTTGGACTGGTTCTCAGCCCGACCGGTGGTGGGTGGTGGTGTCGCTACCGTAGCAGGCGGCCGATGGCCTCGGTGGCCTCTTTGACTTTGAGGTCGATCGCTTCGCCCCGCAGCTTGGCATCCGGTTCGGAGGCGGCGCCGACGACACAGTGGCCGATGTGCTCCTCGACCAGCCCGAGGCTGACCGCGTGCAGGGCTTTGGTGACGGCCGCGACCTGGGTGAGGATATCGATGCAGTACTTGTCCTCATCGACCATCCGGGCGATGCCGCGCACCTGGCCCTCGATCCGTTTGAGCCGCAGCAGGTAGGCGTCCTTGTTGGGGGAATAGCCGTGCTGCTGATGCGGCGCAGCGTCCGCGGGCGCCAGGACGGGAACTTCAGGCTCGTTCATGAGCCCAAGCTATACCCCATAGGGGTATAGCGCAAGTACCCCTGCGGGGTATCGGCTGCGGGTGCCGGGGTAAGAAGGTCCGGACACAAAAGAGCTCCGGAGTGCGTTATTGGGGGATACGCACTCCGGAGCGGTCTTTGGGCGGGCCAGTCGATGTCCCGCTTACGGAATTAAGCTTACTTGGCGGTCGGCGGAGAAAGCCAGCACCCCGAATAACTACTTTCGCTTTACTTTTTAAGGGCCGGTTGAGGTCCCCGGTGTGGCGTCGAGGGAGAGTTGGGCGGCGTGAAAATCGAAGTGCGCCACGGGGTAGGCATAGACGTCGGCCAGCGTCATGCTCTCTTTGAAGAACGGGTCCCAGCGGCTCGGGAAGTTCATCCGGCGGGCCAGGCCGGGTTCGGTTTCCCGCCGCAGCCGCCGTTCCAGCGCCGCAGTGACCCGGCGCAGCTTGGCGGCCATCCGCCGCCGGTTGAAGACGCGGGCGCCTGCTTTGGAGCCCCAGTAGTTGACGACGTCGAACGGTCCCGTTCCGGCGTTCAGGAGCCTGGCGAAACCGCGGTTGACCGGTAACGGCAGCCGGCCGAAAATCCGCACGAGCGGCAACAGGGCCAGCACCACAATGTAGCCGAACACCATGTGGTAGAGCAGTTCCTCGTTGCTCCAGCGGGTGCCGGCGCTGCGGCGACGAAGGGCAGCGGGTGACGCGCCCGCCAGCGTCGTGTCCAGTTCCGCGCAATTGCGCCGGTATCCGGCGATGACGGCGTCGCGGTCAAGCGCCATAGCGGCACCGGACACGGTCGGGGTCAGGAACCATGCTGTGTCCGGTGGTGAAGTGCGGCCCGGACCGGCACGATCAGGATCGGATGATCCTGATGGTGGCTAAGCCACGCGGCGATCGACCCGTTGAGGGCAGCGGAAATCCGGTGGCCCAGGCCGGGTTCCGGGGTGCCCACGATGATCATCGCGGCACCTGCCTCGGCGGCCAGCCGGCCCAGCGCCCGGGCCGGATCCCCTGCCAGCGTCCGCAGCGTCCAGTGGACGCCAAGGCCGTCGCAGGCCGAGCCGATGCTGTTCCGCAATTCCTGGGTCACGGCCCGGATTTCGGCGTTGTCAGTGTCCGGATGCAGCGAGAGCCGGTGCGCGGACCGCGCCGGATCCCACTCCACGAGGTAACTTGCCTCGTCCACATGGGCGCAGATCAGCGGCGCGGCGAGTTTCGAAGCCAGCGCCGCCGCCGTCTGCAGCACTTCGGGGCTCTGCCCTGGGAGCACGCCGACCACGAGGGGCGGCGGACCACTGGTGCTCTCGGCGGACATACTCCATTGTGGCGCCGGCCCGGCGGCCAGAACAGGGGCTTCTTCCCGGCTTGGAGCCGCCGGACCCGACCGCGGATGTGCCCTCTGCCCTGACGGCGGCGCTGAATGCGGCCAGAGCCAAGCGGCCCTTGAACGCCCCCCGCGCCGGGCCTAACGTTGAGGAACTGAGGAAAGGGTTACTGCTGTGGAAATCTTCATGTGGTGGTTGGATCTGGATCTGGCGAGTAAGGAGTGGCTGCGGGAAAACCTGCGCGCCACCGAGCTGCCGCTGCCCGTGCTGCAGGGCATTGCGGAAGCCGGAGGCCCCCGTCCGGATGCTGTTTCCGGGGTGCTCACAGACGCCGACTGGGACTTCATCGAGACGCAGTCCGAATTCGTGGACTGACATCGGAACAGCCAGCCCGTGGCATTTTTCATTGCGACCATCTGGCATGAGTGGTTCGATAAGGGGCATGGCTACCGCAGAGAGTTATGTCCTGGCGATCGGCACGAAAAAAGGTCTGTGGCTGGCGACCAGCCCGGACCGCAAAGACTGGTCGCTGTCCGGCCCGCATTTCCTCATGAGCGAGGTCCCCAGCATCGGCATCGACACCCGGGACGGACGGACCCGCATTCTGGTTGGCGTCCGTTCCGAGCACTGGGGTCCCACCGTGTTCCACTCCGACGACCTGGGCGAAACGTGGAATGAGCCCGAGGAGGGCGCCATCCGGTTTCCCGAGGGCACAGATGCCGCCCTGGAACGCGTTTGGCAGATCCACCCTGACGCCGCGTCACGTCCCGGCGTCGTCTGGGCCGGCTGCGAGCCGATCTCGGTCTGGAAATCCACCGACGGCGGCGAACACTTCGAACTCAACCGCGGACTCTGGGACCACCCGCACCGGGGCGAATGGGGAGCGGGCTACGGCGGCGCCGCGGCGCACTCCATCGTCATCGACGACACAGGCCAGAAGGTGCACGTCGCCATGAGCACCGGCGGGGTCTACCGCTCGCTCGACGGCGGAAGCTCCTGGGAGCCGCGCAACAAGGGAATTTCGGCCTACTTCATGCCTGACCCCAACCCTGAGTTTGGTCAGTGCGTGCACAAGATCGCGGCGGATGCCGCCATCGACGGCCGCCTCTACGCACAGAACCACCACGGGGTCTACCGCAGCGACGACGACGCCGAGAACTGGGAATCAATCGCGGAAGGCCTGCCGGCGGATTTCGGGTTCGTGATGCTTACCCACCCCCGCCGGGCCGGCACCGCCTGGGTGGTCCCGCTCAAGGCGGACGGCGAAAGGATCCCGCCGGAGGGCAAACTCGCCGTCCACCGGACCGACGACGCGGGTGCGAGCTGGAAGCGGCTGGACAACGGACTGCCCGGAGCGGAATTCAACTCCGTGCTGCGGGACGCCGCCTGCGTCGACGCGGCCGACCCGGCCGGCGTGTACTTCGGCACGCGCGGCGGCAGCGTCTATGCCAGCGCAGACGAGGGGGAGCACTTCGCCGAGGTGGCGTCGCACCTGCCGGACGTGCTCTGCGTGCGGGCCGCGGCCGTCTCCCCGGCTTTCGCTTCCGGTTCCGCGGGGCCCCGCGCCGTTACGAACGCCTGAGGCCCCGTGGCCGGGATCAGTGTGGTGTTGCCCAGTGTGCTCCAGCCGCTGGCCGGCGGGCAGTCCTTCCTGACTGCGCCCGCAGACACGGCGGTGACGGTGGAGGGTGTGCTGGACCTGGTGGCCGGGGAGTACCCGGCCCTGTCGAGGCGGTTGCGGGATGAGACCGGGGCGGTCAGACGTTACGTGAATATCTACGTCAACGGGAATGAGATCCGCCGCTTGCAGGGCCTGTCGACCGAGGTATCCCCGGGCGAGGAGGTCCTGATCATCCAGTCCGTCGCGGGGGGCTAGCAGTCTCAGGCAACCCGCCAGAGGCTGCATTCGTCGGTGTTGATGGCCTTCCGGGTGCCGGACTGCCGGTCCATGATCCAGACGACGCCGATCCCGGGCGCGGTTTCCTGGACACTGCCGCGCCGGATCACGACGTCGTCGTAATTCGGCCCGACCTTCAGGCGCGCCTCGATTTCGTCACCGCGGTGCAGCTGATCCAGGGCGCGGATGCGGCTTACTACATGGGCTTTGGCTTCCTTCAACATGGCGGGGGGCCTCCTGGACTGGAGAGTGGTGCCTGCTCTTGCCGGCACTTCCAGTGTCCAGCGCCAATGTTGCGGCTGCGTTTCGGCCCGGTAAGACGTGGGTAAGCGTTCGACGCCGGCGCTGTTACCCAGCGTCGAACCTCCGGCGCGGCCCGGCCTTACGGGATGTGTCGTTCACCCGGTCGCTGGATCCGGAACCAGCGGTAGCCGTAGCGGTCCAGCTCCAGCTCGAAGCCGCCGTCGTCCGCGAGTTCGATGTCGTGACCAGCCAGTAGGTCCCGCAGATAGGCGCCCCCGAAGCCTGTCTGCGCGTCCCCGGCAGAAGCCACGTTCGCGGCCACCGAGGCAGGTTCGGCCCCGAAGTTGTGCGCCAAGACGACGGTTGAGCCGTCCCAGGAACAGCGGTGCAGCAGCACCTTCGCCGCGTCGTGTTTGATGAGCTCGAAGTCGCCCCATCCCAGTTCCGGACTTTCCCGGTAGCGCTGGATCAGGGTGGCGATAAAGTTCCAGAGCGACTCCGGGTCCCGCTTCGCCGCGGCGGCGTTGATGTTCTTCGGCCCGAAATATCCATCCACCACGTGGGCCACGAGATCCTCCGCGGGGGCGGTCGAAAAGCCGCCGTTCCGGGTGTCGTTCCATTGCATGGGGGACCGCACAGCGGAGCGGCCCTTCGCCGAGAGGTCCTCGCCCATGCCGATCTCCTCGCCGTAGAAAAGCACCGGGGTCCCGGGCAGTGCGAACATCAGGGAGTAAACCATGCGGATCCGGGCCGGGTCGCCGTTGAGCATGGTGGGCAGCCGGCGGCGCAGGCCGCGGCCGTACATCTGCATGTCCTCTTCAGGCCCGAACGCGGCAAAAACTTCCTCACGTTCGGCGTCGCTGAGTTTGTCCAAGGTCAGCTCGTCGTGGTTGCGGACAAACACGGCCCACTGGTTGTCCGGATGGATCTTCGGGCGGGAACTGAGTGACTTTTCCAGCGGCCGGGCATCCTCGCGGGCGAGGGACAGGTAGATGTTCTGCATGGACAGGAAGTCGAACTGCATGTTCAGCTCGTTGCCGGCCGCGCCGCCGAAGTACTTCAACTGGTCTTTGTAGGGCAGGTTGACCTCGCCCAGCAGCAGGCCGCTGCCGTTGCGACGGTTGAGGAAGCTGCGGAGCGCGCTGAGGTAGTCGTGCGGATCGACCTGTGCCGCGTCTTCTTTGGACGTGCCCTGCAGCTCGAGAAAGAACGGGACCGCGTCCAGCCGGAAGCCGTCCAGCCCCAGCTGCAGCCAGAACCCCATCGACTTGGCGATCTCGTCCCGCACCAACGGGTTCGCCACATTCAGGTCCGGCTGGTGCTTGGCGAACATGTGCAGGTACCACTCACCGGTGGCCTTGTCGCGGGTCCAGATGGACGTTTCCTCGCCGGGGAACACCACCTGCTCCGATGTGTCCGGCGGGGGGTCCTTGCGCCAGACGTAGTAATCGCGAAACGGGTTGTCCACCGACTTGCGGGCCTGAACGAACCAGGGGTGCTTGTCCGAGGTGTGGTTGAGGACGAAGTCCGCGATCACCCGCATTCCCCGGTCCTTCGCGGTCCGGATGAACTCCACCACGTCGCCCAGGTTGCCCAGCCGCCGGTCGACGCCGTACAAATCCGTGACGTCGTAGCCGTCGTCCTTGTCCGGGGTGGGGTAGAACGGCATCAGCCAGATGCACGTCACTCCCAGGGCCGCGAGGTAGTCCACGCGCTGGATCAGGCCGCCGAAATCCCCGGTGCCGTCGCCGTCGCCGTCGAAGAATGTCTCTGGATCCAGGCAGTAGATGACGGCGTTCTTCCACCAGAGGTCCGAGGTCTGGGCAATTCTCACAGCAGCACCTCCCGGTCCTGCCGCGGGCTGCCGGACCCTCGAAGTTGCGGCAGCACGTGTTCCGCGAAGGCATCGATGAACGGCGCCTGGTCCTGCCCGACGAAATGCAGGTACAGCTCGTCAAAACCGAGGGCAACGTAGTCGGCGAGCCACTGCGCGTGCTGCCCGGTGTCCGCGGAGATATTCACGACATTCCGGACCTGGTCCTCGCTGACGTCGGCGCTGACGCCGTCGAAGTGGGCCGCCGTCGGGAGATCCCAGGGGATCGGCGGGGCGAATACGTTGCCGCGCCACTGGTCCATGGCAACCGCGACGGCTTCCTGCGCCGTCGGCGCCCAGGACAAGTGCACCTGCAGCACCGCTTTGCCGCGGCCGCCGGCGTCGCGGTAGGCGGTGAGCATGTCCTTCAGTTTCGCGTGCGGCTGGTTCACCGTGACCAGCCCATCCGCCCAGGCCGCACCGCGGCGCGCTGTTTCCACGCTAACGGCCGGAGCGATCAATGGTGGTTTGATCTCCGGCACATCCCAGATCCTGGCCTGCCGGACAGTGACTAGACCGTCCCGGGTCACTTCCTTTCCGGCGTGGAGTTCGCGGATGATCTGCACGGCTTCCTCGAGGCGCCGCTGCCGCGTCGCCTTGTCCGGCCAGGCCTCCCCGGTGACGTGCTCGTTCATGTACTCGCCGCTGCCCGGCGCCAGCCAGAACCGGCCCGGAAACATGTCCGCCAGCGTGGCCGAAGCGTGCGCGATAATGGCCGGGTGGTAGCGCTGGCCCGGCGCCGTCACGACGCCCAGGCGCAGCTTGGTGGTGGCAAGGGCGGCCCCCAGCCAGGACCAGGCGAAGCCGGAATGGCCCTGCCGGGCGGACCAAGGCTCGATGTGGTCCGAGCACATGGCGGCGTCAAAGCCCGCCTGCTCCGCCAGCTGAACGTCCCTGAGGAGCTGGCCGGGACTGATCTGTTCGTGCGAAGCGTGGAAGCCGATGGTAGCCATCGTTCATGTCTACCGCCGGCCCGGCCGGTTGTCGAGGAAAGCCCTGGCCGGTGCGCTCTGCCCGCGCTCTGGCGGTCAGCCGGATGCCGGACCAGAATGGGGCCTATGCAACTGCCGCTGATGCCCCCGATCGCGCCGATGCTGGCGAAGTCCGTGACTGCCCTGCCCGAGGGCCCGGTGATGTTCGAGCCGAAGTGGGACGGGTTCCGGTCCATCATCTTCCGCGACGGCGGGGAGGTGGAGATCGGCAGCCGCAACGGCAAGCCCCTGACCCGCTACTTCCCTGAACTCGTCGAAGCGCTGAAGGCCAACCTCCCGCCGCGCTGCGTGCTCGACGGCGAGATCATCATGGTCGGCGCCTCCGGCGACCGGCTCGACTTCGACACCCTGCAGCAACGGATCCATCCGGCCGCGAGCCGGGTCCGGCTGCTGGCCGAACAGACCCCGGCGAGGTTTGTCGCATTCGACCTGTTGGCCCTCGACGACGAGGACCTCACGGCGCGTCCCTTTGCCGAGCGGCGCCAGGCGTTGGAGCGGGTGCTTGCCGGGAGTGCGGCCCCGATCCACCTGACGGCCGCGACGCGGGACAGGGCAACCGCGGAGGACTGGTTCCACCAGTTCGAGGGGGCCGGGCTGGACGGGATCGTGGCCAAACCGCTGGACGGGCCGTATCTGCCGGACAAACGCACCATGTTCAAGCTCAAGCACGAACGCACCGCCGACTGCGTCCTCGCCGGGTACCGCGTGCACACCTCCGGGCCGGACCGGATCGGCTCACTGCTGCTGGGGCTCTACGGCGACGACGGCGCACTCGCCAATGTGGGTGTGGTGGGGGCCTTTCCGATGCAGCGCCGGAAGGAACTCTTCGAGGAACTCCAGCCGCTCGTGACCAGCCTCGAGGAACACCCCTGGGACTGGGCCCGGCAGGCGGACGGAACCCGGACGCCGCGCAATGCCGAGGGCAGCCGGTGGAGCGGAGGAAAGGACCTCTCGTTCACCCCGCTCCGTCCGGACCGTGTGGTCGAAGTGAAATACGACCACATGGAAGGCGAACGGTTCCGGCACACGACGCAGTTTGTCCGCTGGCGCCCGGACCGTGACCCGCGGTCGTGCACCTACGAACAGCTGGAGGAACCGGTCAGGTTCGATCTGGCTGCAGTGCTGGGGACGGGCAGGGAATAGCCGAGACGCGGAAAGCCCGGCGTGTCCTGTGAACACGCCGGGCTTCCGGTGGTGCGGCCCGGAGCAACCGGGCGGGAGCGCTGGGGCCGGGTTACTTGACGCCGAGCTGCTTGGTGGGAATCTTGAAGGATTCTTTGGCGGTCAGGGCCGAGACGGCCGAGATGAGGCAGATGACGGCAGTGAAGATGCTGATCTGGACCCAGCCGCCGGGCTTGGTGCCGCCCATGGCTGCGACAATCGCCGGGGCGAAGCCTGCCATCAGGAAGCCGAGCTGGGTGCCGATGGCCAGGCCGGAGAAGCGGACCTTGGTGCTGAACATTTCGGCGTAGAAGGCGGGCCAGACAGAGTTGGCGGCTGCGTAGCCGAAGGAGAAGAAACCGATCGCGGTCAGGAACATCAGCGGCACGCTGCCGGACTCAAGGCTGAGCAGGAACACGGGTGTCAGGACCGCGCTTGCCAGGGCGCCGTAGATGAAGACCGGTTTGCGGCCGATCCGGTCCGCGAGCTTGCCAAAGAGCGGCTGCGTGCCGAGAGCCATCACGTTGGCCCCGACGACGAGCCAGAGGGTGGTGGTGCCGTCCACGCCGGCGACGTTCTTGGCATAGGCGATGGCCAGGGTGCCGAACACGGTCGAGACGGCGGCGATGAATGCGCAGGCGACGACGCGGAGAACATCGCGCCAATGGTCCTTGAGCAGGTCCGCGACCGGGAGCTTGGAGATCTGGGCCGTCTTCTGGGCTTCCTCGAACGCCGGCGGCTCGTGCAGGGTGCGGCGGATGAAGAACGCAACCATCACCACAACGGCGCTGAGCCAGAACGGGATGCGCCAGCCGATCCCGTACTTGATCTCATCCGGCAGGGCCAGGACGGGGATGAAGACGAGGGCCGCGAGAATCTGGCCGCCCTGGGTGCCGGTCAGCGTCCAGGAGGTAAAGAAGGCACGGCGGTTGTCCGGGGCGTGCTCCAGGGTCATGGACGAGGCGCCCGCCTGCTCGCCGGCCGCGGAAAGGCCCTGGCAGAGCCGCGCCAGCACCAGCAGGGCCGGAGCCCACCAGCCGATCGTGTTGAAGTCCGGCAGGCAGCCGATCATGAACGTGGAGCCACCCATCAGCAGGAGTGTGAACATGAGGACCTTGCGGCGGCCCACCCGGTCACCGAAGTGGCCAAGGATGACGGCGCCGACCGGCCGGGCGATGTAGGCGAAGCCGAAGGTTGCAAAAGACATGATGGCCGCGTTGGCGCCAGCATCCGGGAAGAACACTGTGGGGAAGATCAGGGCGGCGGCGGATCCGAAGATAAAGAAGTCGTAGTACTCGACGGCGCTGCCCAGGAAGCTGGCGAGGGCTGCCTTCTTCGGCGTCCCGGCCGGCGCGTCGGTGCCGGGCGTCGTAGACGGGAGTGTCTTACTCATGGGATTCCTTTTGTGTGACGACATTGTCGCGGATGGATCAGGAAGGTCTCTGCAGGCGCTGGCTTTAAGTCTGCGGCAGCAGAAGGTTCGTGGAAAGACCCGGACGAGTAGCCACATTGTGGGAGCTACTTGTGCGATGTAGCAATCATGACTGTGAGGGTGGTCACTTGTCAACAAAAATAATCACCATCTAGAAATAGCTCTCACGATGTGGGAGCATAGAGCCATGAGTGTGAATCAGGACACAGAAATGTCAGATGTTGCCGCCACCCCTACGACCCTTGCCGGCAAAGGCGCGACGGCGGGCTCCAGGGCCACCAGGGAGGATGGCCGGACCGATATGGTCGGCAAGGCCCTGGGCCTGCTGGTCCTGCTGGGCGACGAGCCGAGGGGGGCCAGCGCCGCGGACCTGTCGCGCCGGGCGGAGCTGCCCTTCAGCACGACGTACCGCCTGCTGGGTTCCCTGACCCGCGACGGCTTCGTCGACTATGAGCCGGACGGGCGCCGCTACCACCTGGGCCTGCGGATCTTCCAGCTCGGCCAGCGAGTGTCCAACCATCACGGATTCGCCGGCACGGCCCTGCCCATCCTCCGGCGTGTTACGGAAGAGACCGGTGAAGCCACCATCCTGTCCGTGCGCGACGGACACCACCATCTGACCGTCAACAAAGTGGACGGACCCCAGACCTTCCGGGTTACGAGCGACCCGGGACATCTGGGCGCCCTGCATACCACTTCGGTGGGCAAGGCGCTCGTGGCCTTCGCCGACGACGCCACCCGCAGCCGGCTGATCGAGGAGCTTGAACTGGAGCCGCTGACCGAATTTTCCATCACGGACCGCGAGGCCTTCCGGTCCGAGATCAAACTCGTCCGCACGCGCGGCTACGCCGTAATGGACCAGGAAAACGAGCTGGGCATGCGGGCTGTCGCCGTCCCCGTGTTCAACTCCCAGGGCCACGCCTTTGCCTCGCTGGCCACCGCGGTTCCGGTCTTTCGGATGAGTGTGGAGGCCCTGGTGGCCCTGGTTCCGCTGCTGCAGTCGGCGGCGGCAGAACTGTCGGCCCGGCTGCCCCAGCAGTGAGTCCGGTCTCCGGCTCCATGGCGGGCTGTCCTCGTTTGTTCGCTAGTAGAACAAGCGTGCATCATGTGAACATATGCGCTAATGTAATCCCCATCACCCGGCCCGCGGCCGGCGCCCAGCGCGCCCCCGCCTGCCGAGTGCCGTTGTCAAAGGAGCTATACGGATGAGCAATCGAGCAGAGTCCTTTCTCGTGGGCCTGATAGGCGATGGTGTGATGCCGTCCCTGACTCCCCTGATGCACGAACGCGAAGGCGACGTGCAGGGCCTCCGGTACCTATACCGCCCGATCGACCTCACAGAGCTGGGACTTCCCGGCCAGAGCGTCGGCGAACTCCTGACCGGCGCCTACCGCCTCGGATTCAACGGGTTGAACATCACCCACCCGTGCAAGCAGCTGGTCCTGGAGCACCTGGACGAGGTCACTCCCGACGCCCGGCGCCTCGGCGCGGTCAACACCGTCACCATCCGGGACGGCCGCTTCATCGGCCACAACACCGACTTCTCCGGGTTCGCCGCAGCCCTGGCCACCGGTCTGCCGGGAGCCAGGCTGAACCGCGTGGTGCAGCTCGGGGCCGGGGGTGCCGGCTCCGCCGTCGCCTACGCGCTGCTCACCGCCGGCGTCCAGGCGCTGGACCTTGTCGACACGGATCCCGCCCGCTGCGCGGCACGCGCCGCCGAACTTTCCGGTTTCTTCCCGGACCAGCTGGTCAGCGCGCGGACGACGGCGGAACTGCCGCAGCTGATGCCGCTCGCCGACGGTCTGGTGCACTGCACCCCGGTGGGCATGGCCGCCCACCCCGGGGTACCGCTGGACCTGTCCCTCGTGGACCCGCGGCACTGGGTCGCGGACATTGTCTACCGGCCGATCGAGACCGAGCTGGTCCGCCAGGCCCGGGCCAGGGGCTGCGACGTGCTCGACGGCGGCCGGATGGCGGTCGGACAGGCGGCTGACGCCTTCCGGATCTTCACCGGTCTCGAGGCCGACGCGGAACGGATGCGCAGCCACTTCCTGGAGCTCGTCGCGGCGGAAGAGGTGCCCGCCTGATGCGCACCGGAATCGCCACCGTCTGCCTCTCCGGCACCCTGCGGGAAAAAATGCAGGCCTGCGCCATCGCAGGTTTCGACGGGATCGAAATCTTCGAACAGGACCTTGTCACCTCCCCGCTCAGCCCGGAGGACGTCCGGAAGATGGCCGCCGACCTGGGCCTGACGCTGGATCTGTACCAGCCGTTCCGCGACTTCGACAGCGTGCCCAACGAGCTGCTTGCCGCCAACCTGCGCCGGGCGGAGGCCAAGTTCCGCCTGATGTCCCGGCTCGGCACGGACACCATGCTGGTCTGCTCCAACGTCGCCACCGCCAGTATTGATGACGACGGACTCCGGGCGGAACAACTCGCCGCCCTCGCCGCACGCGCCGGCGACCACAGCGTCAAGGTGGCCTACGAGGCCCTGGCCTGGGGAAAATACGTCAACGACTACGAGCACGCCCACCGCCTCGTGGAAACCGTGGACCACCCCAACCTGGGGACCTGCCTCGACTCGTTCCACATCCTCTCCCGCGACTGGGACACCGCCCCGATCGAATCCTTCAACCCCGGGAAGATCTTCTTCGTCCAGGTTGCCGATGCCCCCAAACTGTCCATGGACGTGCTGTCCTGGAGCCGGCACTACCGGGTGTTCCCGGGGGAGGGGCAGTTCGAGCTCGCCAAGTTCCTCGGCCACGTGGTCCGGGCCGGATACACGGGACCGGTTTCCCTGGAGGTCTTCAACGACGTCTTCCGCCAGTCCGACGTCGAACGCACCGCCGTGGACGCGATGCGGTCGCTGATCTGGCTTGAGGAGCAGAGCGCGAAGTGGCTGGACGCGCATCCGTCCGCTGAATACGGCGCCGGCAGCGCTGCACCCGGACGCCGCCGGTACCCGATGGAACTGGCCACTCTTCCGCAGGTGGCCGAACCGGCCGGCTTCAACTTCGCCGAGGTCAGGGCCGCGGATACCGCCGGGCTGGAAACCCTGCTGGGCCAGCTGGGGTTCACGTCCAACGGCCGCCACCGGACCAAGAATGTGCAATTGTGGACCATGGGCCACGCCCGCGTGATCATCAACGAGGACTCCACCCAGGAATCCCGCGACGCCGGGGCCGGCGCCGCACCCGCAATTTCCGCCCTGGGCTTCGACGTGGAATCCCCCGTGATTGCCGCGGCCCGTGCCCAGCAGCTCAAGGCCCCGGCCGTGCCCCGCAAAAGCCAGGCCGACGAGGAAATCTTCCAGGGCTTCGCCGCCCCGGATTCCACCGAAATCTTCCTGTGCCAGGGCCGCCCCGACGGCACGGCCGCCTGGACCCGCGAGTTCGGCGAGGGACTGGAAGCCCCCGCCGCCGGCCGGACCGGGGAGCAAGGCACCGTGATTGACCACGTTAACCTCGCCCAGCCCTGGCAGCACTTCGATGAGGCCGTGCTCTTCTATACCAGCGCCCTGGCCTTGGAACCGCAGCCGTATGCCGAAGTCGCCAGCCCCACCGGACTGGTCCGGTCCCAGGTGATGCTCACCCGTGACCGCGGGGTCCGCCTGGTGCTGAACCTTGCTCCGCTGATCCAGCGCGGAGGCGCCGCCTCCGGCACGGACGCGCCCGCCGCCACCGGCCAGCGCCCGGGCTACCAGGAACATATCGCCTTCGCAGTCGATGACCTCGTGGCAACGGCACGGGCAGCGAAGGCACGCGGCCTCGATTTCCTTCAGATCCCGGCGAACTACTACGAGGACCTCGATGCGCGGTTCGGCCTGGACCCGGACTTCCTGGCCACTCTCCGGGAGCTCAATCTGCTCTACGACCGCGACGCCGACGGCGAGTTCCTGCACTTCTACACCGCCACCGTCGGCAGCGTGTTCTTCGAAATGGTGGAACGCCGCGGCGCCTACGACGGCTACGGCGCTCCGAACGCGCCGGTGCGGCATGCCGTCCAGTACGACCACCTGCACCAGCGCAACCCCACCACCTGACCCACCAAACAACACCAACACCCAACGAAAGGAGGCTGCTGTGCCTGAAGAAATCAACCTTGAGATCTACAACGCGGATCCGCTCACCGAGGACGTGTCCGACGAAACCACGGAGGCCGCACCGAAAACGTACGCGCCGCTTGATGCCGCCGCAGAGTCGCAGGCGGACCTCAGCGCCGAGATGAAGGCGCTGGGCGACGCCTACGCCCAGGCCCTCAACAACGGTGCCCCGGCGGAGATCCAGCCGCGGCTGGACTATGCCCCGTACCGGAGCAGCGTCCTGCGCCACCCCACCAAGGACCTGCACCACGCGGACCCGGAAACCATCGAGCTGTACTCTCCCGCGTTCGGGCACATGGACGTGCACGCGCTGGAGGCAGACCTCACCATCGCGCACAACGGTGAACCGCTGGGCGAACGCATCATCGTCTCCGGCCGAGTGCTCGACGGTGACGGCCGCCCCGTCGCCGGCCAGCTCGTGGAGATCTGGCAGGCCAACTCCGCCGGCCGCTACATCCACAAGCGGGACCAGCACCCGGCACCGCTGGACCCCAACTTCACCGGCGTCGGCCGCTGCATCACCGGCGCCGACGGCTCCTACAGCTTCACCACGATCAAGCCCGGCGCCTACCCGTGGAAGAACCACCTGAACGCCTGGCGCCCGGCCCACATCCACTTCTCCCTGTTCGGCCAGGAATTCACCCAGCGGATCGTCACCCAGATGTACTTCCCCGGCGACCAGCTGTTCCCGCTGGACCCGATCTACCAGTCGATCGTGGACCTGGACGCCCGGGACCGGCTCGTCGCGAGCTACAACCACGAGCAGACCAAGCCGGAATGGGCCCTCGCCTACAACTGGGACATTGTCCTGACCGGGTCGAAGCGGACCTGGACCGAGAACGAGGCATTAGGCGCAGCAGGAGACGAGAATGAATAGGGCCAGCATGAGTAAACTCACCCCCACCCCCGGCCAGACCGTGGGACCGTTCTACGGCTACGCGCTGCCCTACAGCAAGGACCGCGAGCTGCTGGCTCCCGGCTCCCCGGGCTCCATCCGGCTCCAGGGCACCGTGTACGACGGCGCCGGCCATCCGATTCCGGATGCGATCCTGGAGATCTGGCAGGCCGACGCCGAGGGCAGCATCCCGCGCCACACGGGTTCGCTGGTGCGCGACGGTTACACCTTCACCGGTTTCGGCCGCAGCGCCGTGGGCAACACCGGCGTCTACACCTTCACGACAGTGAATCCCGGCCCCACCGAGGAAGGCGCGGCCCCATTCATTTCCGTCGCGGTCTTTGCCCGCGGCCTGATGAACCGGCTCTTCACCCGGATCTACCTGCCGGAGAACGACGAGGCCCTGGCCGCGGATCCGCTGCTGGCCTCGCTGGATCCGGAGCGCCGCAAGACGCTGATCGCACGCCGCGACCCCGACGGCGGGCTGACCTGGGACGTCCGGCTTCAGGGCGAGGGCGAGACCGTGTTCCTCGACTTCGAGGGCTCCTCGAAGTGACCTCCTTCGGTGCCGGGGGCGACGTAGGCCTCCTGAGTCCCGTGTCGGCGTCGCCCCGTGTGGCGGCGCTGACCGGGGACCGGGCGGTGCTGGCCGCCATCCTCCGGGTCGAGGCCGCCTGGGCCACGGTTCTGGAGACTGCGTCCCTGGCGCCAGCCGGGTCGGCCGCGCTGGTCGCCGCGGCCGCCGAGGCGGACCGTTATGACCTTGCGGGCCTTGCCGTGCGCGCCCAGGGCGGCGCCAACCCGGTGATTCCCCTGCTGGCGGATCTCCGCGAGCAGGTCAAGGCCCTTGACACGGCGGGGATCGGCGCCGGAAAAGCCGTCCACACCTCGCTGACCAGCCAGGATGTGCTCGATTCAGCCCTGATCCTGCTGGCCCGGGACGCCGTCCGCGGACTGCTCACCGAGCTCCGGGCCACCACCGCTGCGCTTGCCACGCTTGCCGGACAGCATGCGGACACACTGTGTGTGGGCCGCAGCCTCACCCAGCACTCCCTGCCGTTCAGCTTCGGGCTCAAGGCGGCACAATGGTTCCACGGGCTCGCCGCCGCCGCGCGCCGGCTGGAGGCCCTCGAATTCCCGGTGCAGACCGGGGGAGCGGCCGGAACCCTCGCGGCCGGCACCGTGCTGACAGCGGGCACGGCGCTGGGCGACCGTTCCCGGTTGTCACCGTTTGATCTCTCCGACCGGCTGGCCACGGAACTCGGCCTCGCTGCCGTTCCGGCGCCGTGGCACACGAACCGGCTGGCGGTGACGTCCCTGGGCGACGCGCTGGCCGCCGTGACCGACGCGGCCGGCAAGATTGCCGCTGACGTGCTCTTCCTGAGCCGCCCTGAGGTCGCCGAACTCGCCGAACCCCGCGCCGCCGGACGGGGGGGATCCTCAGCCATGCCGCAGAAGCAGAACCCGGTGCTGTCCGTGCTGGTCCGCAGCGCCGCCCTGCAGGCGCCCGGCCTGGCCGCCCAGTTGCACCTGGCCGCCGCCAACTTCAACGACGAACGCCCCGACGGTGCCTGGCACAGCGAATGGCCGGCCCTGCGCCAGCTCCTCCGCCTGGGCCTCGGCGCCGCCGGGCAGCTCCGCGAACTCACCGAGGGCCTGCAGGTCTTCCCCGCGGCCATGCGCCGCAACCTGGAACTCTCCGGACCGCTGCTGCTCAGCGAGGCCGTTACGGCCGCCGTCGCACCGCTCCTCGCGGCAGAGCACGGCGCCGACGGCAAGCAGCGGCTGCAGTCCGTCGTGGACCAGACGCTCCGCGCCCCGGCCGCCGAACAGGCCGCCACCTACCGGCGGTTGCTCCGCGCCGCCGTCCCGGCGGAGCTGCTCCCCGACGCCCGGCTGGAGGAGCTGCTCGACCCGGGCAACTATCTCGGCCAGGCCGCCGAAATCTCCCGCCGCATCCTCGCGGCCTACCCGGAGTTCGGCGCCACCGGTACCCACGCCTCCTCACCGATCCCCGACCTGAACGGAGCCTCTCATGGCTAGACCAACAGTCAAGGCAGTACTGCTTTCGCCCCACCGGCCGCTGGGGGACAAGCCCCTCCTCGTGGTGGGGCCGTCCCTGGGCACGTCCACGCTGCTGTGGAGCCAGGCCGGCGCCCTGCTCGGGGACGCCGTCGACGTCGTCGCCTGGGACCTGCCCGGCCACGGGACCTCACCAGCCGCGAAGGAAACGTTCACGGTCGCCGAACTGGCAGACGCGGTCGTCGAGCTGGTCGATTCGATCGCGCCCGGAGCCCGGTTCCACTACGCCGGGGTATCCCTGGGAGGCGCCACCGGGCTGCAGCTGGGCATCAAACACGGCGAACGGCTCAAGAGCCTGTCCGTGCAGTGCACCGGCGCTAAGATCGGCACGCCCGAGGGTTGGCTGGAACGCGCGGAGACCGTCCGCAGCCAGGGTACACCGGTGATGATCCAGGGCTCGGCGCAGCGCTGGTTCGGGCCCGGGTTCATGGAGCGCGAACCGGAACTCAGCGGCCGCCTGCTGCACAGCCTGCGCGACGCCGACCGGTTCAGCTACGCCTTCTGCTGCGAGGCTCTCGCCGGCTATGACGTCCGGGACGAACTCGGCAGCATCCGGGTCCCCACCCAGGCCCTCGCGGGTGCGGAGGACACTGTTGCCACGCCGTCGCTCGTCGAGGCGATCGCCGATGGAATCACCGCGGGCGGCGGCACGGCGAATGCCGTGACCCTCGAGGGTGTGGCCCACCTGGCCCCGTTCGAGGCTCCGGGGCACGTCGCCGGGCTGCTGCGGACGTTGATCACCTGGGCCGAATCCCGCGGAGCCGGCGAGTGACCGGGCCGGAGCGGGCCGGCCTGGAACGGCATGGAGTCGTGCAGCCGGACGCCACCAGCCAGGAAATCTACGACGGCGGCATGGTGGTCCGCCGGGAAGTGCTCGGCGCCGCGCACGTGGACCGCGCCAACGCCAACAAGGATTCCTTCACCGAGGACTTCCAGGACATGATCACGCGGATCGCCTGGGGCGGGATCTGGACCCGTCCGGGCCTGACCCGGCAGATGCGCTCCGCCGTCACGATCACCGCGATGGTCGCGCACGGGCACTGGGAGGAACTCGCCATGCACGTCCGTGCCGCCCTCACGAACGGCCTGAGCCGGGACGAGATCAAGGAAATCCTGCTGCAAACCGCCATCTACTGCGGCGTCCCCTCCGCCAACACCGCCTTCAAAACCGCCCAGCAGGTCTTCCACTCAATGGACAACACAGAATCAATGGACAACTCAGAAATGGACACTACGCCGTGAACCAGGCCTACATTTACGATGCCGTCAGGACCCCGTTTGGGAAGTTCGGTGGCGGGCTCGCGGGGGTCCGTCCGGATGACCTCGCCGCGCATGTGATCGGCGCGGCCGTGAAGCGCGCTCCGAAGCTGGATGTCGAGCGGATCGACGAGGTGGTGTTCGGCAACGCCAACGGTGCCGGTGAGGAGAACCGGAACGTCGCCCGGATGGGCACGCTGCTGGCCGGTTTGCCGGTCTCGGTCCCGGGTACGACCGTCAACCGGCTCTGCGGGTCCTCGCTGGACGCGGCGATCATCGCGTCCCGGCAGATCAACACCGGCGACGCGGAGCTGATGCTGGTCGGCGGCGCCGAATCGATGTCCCGCGCGCCCTGGGTGCTGCCCAAGACCGAGAAGCCGTACCCGGCCGGTGACATGACCCTGGTCTCCACCACGCTGGGCTGGCGGCTGGTGAACGCGGCGATGCGCCCGGACTGGACCGTGTCGCTGGGTGAGGCGACCGAACGGCTGCGCGAGAAATACGGGATCACCCGTCAGGCGCAGGATGAGTTCTCCGCGAACTCGCACAACCTGGCCGCGGCCGCCTGGGACGAGGGCTTCTATGACAACCTCGTGGCCCCGGTTCCCGGCACGGACGTGGTCCGCGACGAGGGCATCCGCGCCGGCTCCTCGGCGGAGAAGCTCGCCGGGCTCAAGACCGTGTTCCGGACCGAAAACGGCACGGTCACGGCCGGGAACGCGTCCCCGCTCTCCGACGGCGCCTCCGCGGCGTGGCTGGGATCCGAGAACGCCGCCGGGCTGCTCGGGATGGAACCGCTGGCGCGGATCGCCGGGCGCGGCGCGCACGCCAACGATCCGCAGTTCTTTGGCTACGCCCCGGTGGAGGCCGCGAACAAGGCCCTCGCCAAGGCCGGTATCGGCTGGGACCAGGTCGGCGCCGTCGAACTGAACGAGGCGTTCGCCGCGCAGTCGCTGGCCTGCATCAGCGGCTGGGGCATCGACCCGGCCATCGTGAACCGGCACGGCGGCGCGATTGCCATGGGCCACCCGCTGGGTGCCTCCGGCGCCCGGATCCTCGGCACCCTGGCCCGGTCCCTGCAGGCCTCCGGGCAGCGCTGGGGCGTCGCCGCGATCTGCATCGGCGTCGGCCAGGGCCTCGCCGTCGTCCTCGAAAACGTCACGGCGTCCGCCGTGCCGCCGGCAAAAACAGTGACAGTAAAGGGCTAGGACATGCTGAACTTCTTAGAGAGCGTCAACGAGGCCGTCGCCGGCATCAAGGACGGCTCCACCGTGATGATCGGCGGGTTCGGCAACGCCGGGCAGCCGTTCGAACTGATCGACGCCCTGATGGACTGCGGCGCCACCGACCTCACGGTCGTCAACAACAACGCCGGCCAGGGCGACCAGGGCCTCGCGCTGCTGATCAAGGAAGGCCGGGTGCGGAAGATGATCTGCTCGTTCCCGCGGCAGTCCGATTCCTGGCACTTCGACGCGAAGTTCCACGCCGGGGAGATTGAGCTGGAACTGGTGCCGCAGGGCAACCTGGCCGAACGGATCCGCGCCGCGGGCGCCGGAATCGGCGGTTTCTTCACCCCCACGGGGTACGGCACCATGCTGGCCGAGGGCAAGGAAACCCGCATCCTCGACGGCCGCGGCCAGGTCTTCGAGACTCCCATCCACGCCGACGTCGCGCTGATCAAGGCCTTCCAGGCCGACGGCAAGGGCAACCTCGTCTACCGCAAGACGGC
Organism: Arthrobacter ginsengisoli; assembly: GCF_031456935.1. Lineage (NCBI taxonomy): Bacteria > Bacillati > Actinomycetota > Actinomycetes > Micrococcales > Micrococcaceae > Arthrobacter > Arthrobacter ginsengisoli. Next base: position 166,653 of record NZ_JAVDVQ010000004.1, read on the forward strand.
CCGCAACTTCGGCCCGATCATGGCCGCAGCGGCCAAGCACACGGTGGTCCAGGTCTCGGAAATTGTCCCGACCGGAGGCCTCGACCCCGAGGTCATCGTGACCCCCGGAATCTACGTCAACAGCATTGTGAAGGTGGCCTGAAATGAGCGTCCAATCCAACGACCAGGCGGGTGGCCTGACCGGCATTCAGACGTCCGACCAGCCGCTGGGCCGCGATGACCTGGCCCGCCTCGTGGCCCGCGACATCAAGCCCGGCTCCTTTGTGAACCTCGGCATTGGCCAGCCCACGCTGGTTTCCAACTACCTCGAGCCGGAGCAGAACATCACGCTCCACACCGAGAACGGCATGCTGGGCATGGGTCCGGTTGCCACCGGGGACCAGATCGACGGCGACCTCATCAACGCCGGCAAGATCCCGGTGACCGAGCTGCCGGGGGCGTCCTACTTCCACCACGCCGACTCGTTCGCGATCATGCGCGGCGGCCACCTCGACATCTGCGTGCTGGGGGCCTTCCAGGTTTCCGCGACGGGCGACCTCGCCAACTGGCACACCGGCGCGCCGGACGCGATCCCGGCTGTCGGCGGGGCCATGGACCTCGCGACCGGCGCCAAGGACGTCTTCGTGATGATGACCCTCCTGACGCGTGAGGGTGTGTCCAAGCTGGTCGAGGCGTGCACCTACCCCCTGACCGGCATCGGCTGCGTCACCCGGGTCTACACGGACAAGGCCGTCTTCCTGACCGGACCCGGCGGCGTGCAGGTCCGCGAAACGTTCGGCTGCACGCTCGAGGAGCTGCAGAAAATGGTTCCGGTGCCGCTCCAGGCCGCGTCCGCCGTCGCAAGCTGAGGATCAGCCCGCACCGATACAGTGGTGCGGGACCGGGAGGCATGGAAATGATTGACGCAGCAAAACGCGCCAGGGCCGATGGCGCGCCCGCCGCCAGTGACCAGTACGTACAGTCACTGGCGCGCGGGCTGGCGGTGATCCGCGCCTTCGACACGGACCATCCGAAGATGACGCTGACCGAGGTGGCGGCCCGGACGGACCTCACCCGCGCCACGGCGCGGCGGTTCCTGTACACGCTCGTGGAGCTGGGCTACGTCCGTACCGACGGCAAGATCTTCGCCCTGACGGCCAAGGTGCTGCAACTCGGCTATGCCTACCTGTCGGGCCTGTCGCTGCCGCAGCTCGCCCAGCCGCACCTCGAGGAGCTGTCCCTCCAGCTGGGGGAGTCGACGTCGGCCGCCGTACTGGAGGGGACGGACATCGCTTACATCGCCCGGGTGGCGACGCGCCGGATCATGACGGTCGGCATCACCGTCGGAACCCGATTCCCGGCGTACGCCACCTCGATGGGGAGGGTGCTGCTGGCGGCGCTGCCGCCCGCCCAGCTGGAGGACTGCCTGGCCGGGACGCAGATCCGGCCCCTGACGCCGCTGGCCATCGGAACGCGGGCGGGCCTGCTGGCGGAACTGGCCCGCGTCCGGGCCCAGGGCTGGTGCCTGCTGAACCAGGAGCTGGAGCTTGGGCTGATGTCCCTCGCCGCGCCGGTCCATGACGGACCCAAGGTGGTCGCCGCCATCAACGTGTCATTGCAGGCCCAGTCGGTCGCGAGCCAGCCGGACCCGGAGGCCTACCTGGACTCAGTGCGGGCGGCAACCGTGGCGACCGCCGAACTTATCTCCACGGACCTGTCCTCCGGACGCTAGCGGCCGTCAGCTGGAAGGGCCCGACGCCGACGCGGTCGAAACCGTGATGATGACCCCTGCGGAGTCATCACGGATCTTGAGGCGCAGGTCCTTGCCCACCAGCGCGGCATGGATGTCCTCGCTGTCCGCGGGGGCGATCTGCTCTGCCAGCCGCGTGACCGCCAGCGCCATGGCCCGGCCCCAGTCGTGGGGGTCCGTGCTGGACGCCTCGGCCTCGGCCGAGTAGTTCTCCTGTGGTTCGGACATATGCTCCCGCTTCCCGCCCCTGGAGCGCATCCTGCCAGGCTGATCCGGACAGGCGGCCTGCCCGGCAGATCTCACGCGCCGGCAGGCTCCAGTACTTGAGCATGGCCAGTCTAGTGACCGCGGCGCGCGGACGTCCACGGTTCGTGCCCCGGCTGCGGATGTTACGCGCGGAACCCCGCTAGGATTTCAATCCGGGACACCCGACGCCCCTTGCGATCGAAGGACGCCATGCCAGAGAACGATCCCGCGCCTGAGCGCCAACCGCAGGCCAGACGCGCAGCCGTAGTCATCAACCCCGCCAAATCCGGTGGTCCGGCGCTTCAGGAGGCGATTAACAGGCTCTGCGAAACGCAGGGCTGGGCAGAGCCGCTCTGGCTGGAAACCACCGTTGAAGACCCGGGCACCGGCCAGGCTCGCCAGGCGCTGGACGCGGGGGTCGACGTCGTGATCGCCGCCGGCGGCGACGGAACCGTGCGCTGCGTCGCCGAGGTGCTGGCCGGCACCGGAACCCCCATGGGACTGGTCCCGCTGGGAACCGGAAACCTGCTGGCCCGCAACCTGGGCGTGGACATCAGCGACCCGGTCTCCGCCTGCTACGACGTGTTCAACGGAAGCGAACAAGCGGTCGACGTCGTCAAGGCCCGGCTTGACCACTCGGACGACGAACAGGTGTTCCTGGTCATGGCCGGTCTCGGATACGACGCCGCCATCATGGCGGACACCGTCGACGCGCTGAAGGACCGCATGGGCTGGCTCGCGTACGTCGAGGCCGGCATCCGCAAGCTCCCCGGAAAACCGGTCAAGGCGCGGATCAGCATCGACGGCGGGGAACCCGTCCGGCGCAGGATCCGCAGCGTCATGATCGGCAATTGCGGCCGGATCATGGGCGGAGTCGAGATCTTCCCCGACGCCAAAATCGACGACGGTGTGCTGGACCTGCTGATCCTCGCCCCCCGCGGGCGGCTCGGCTGGCTGGGCGTCGTAGCCGGAATCTTCGGCCGGAACAAACGCGAGACTGAGTCGGTCGAGTACTTCCAGGGCAAATCTGCCGAAATCACCCTGGAACGTGAACAGGAGTTCCAGCTTGACGGCGACCACCTCGGCGCCGGAACGCATCTGGCCGTGACCGTCGAGCCGGATGCCTTGAAAATTCGAATGTCCGCCTAAACACCCGCCGCCGGCCTGCGGGGATACTTGTCCACCGATTACCGGCGCCAGCATTGGGGGGCAGGTCCGGGTAGCGAGTACTACCCGAATCCTGCCCTCCGGGGCCGGGCGCAAAGGCAGGTAGCGACCACGCGTGACCGGGGTTCTCCCACCAACTTGGATTGGCTCAGGCATCAAACGATGCAGCCAATTGCCTTGGAGGGAGTCGCAATGGCCCGCTGGTTCCTTGTCGCCCCGCTTGTCCGGCCCAATGACCGGACAGCGTTTTTTAATCCGGATGCAGCGCCCGCTGCCGTGCGGGCCTCCGACTTTTGCGGGCGCCAGTGACACCGCAGGTCGAGGGCCGGCCGCTCAAGCTGACCCTCCCGAGCGCCGGACACCTGGCCGGGCACCCCGTGAGCACGCTGGCCGACCTCGCCTACGCACCCCACACCACCCGCGTCCTCAGCACAGCCCAAACCGCGCATGGCAACCCGTCAATCCTGGCGCCCCAGCGACGGCCGTCCGCCGGACGCCCCGTGACCGCCGCCGCCCCGCCGCCGGCTGCGGTCAGGCTCTCCGGCCGGCAATGGGCACGGTTCCTGTGCCGCCTGCTGCGGGGTACTGATTGCCTGCTGGTCACCATTTCCGTCTTGGCGGGATTCCTCATTCACGCCGAGGGTGGCCAACCCTTCGCGGGAGCGGTCGCAGACCTCAACGGCGCCGCCATTGGGGCTGTCCTCGGCGGGCTGTGGATCGCGGCCCTGGGCATCTACCGCACCCGGGACCCGAAGATCCTGGGTGTTGGAACCAGTGAGTACAAGCGTGTGGCCGCTGCCAGCAGCGCCGTCTTTGGGCTCCTCGCCGTCGGCCTGGTGGTGTTCCGTGTCCAGCCGGCGTCCGCGTTCTACTTGGTGTCCCTCCCGCTGGGCCTCATCCTGCTGCCGGGCAGCCGCTGGATTGCCCGCCGCTGGTACAACGCGCGCCAGGCCCAGGGACAGTACCTCGTCAGGGCGATCGTCATTGGCCAGGCCGAAGATGTGCGCTACGTGCTCAAACGGATCGCCAAGAAGTCCGGCGCCGTCTACGACATCCTCGGGGTCGCATTGCCAGGCGGGCGGCGGGGGGCGTCGTTGGACGTCGACGGCCGCCGGGTGCCGGTCCTTTCCTCCACCGATGACGTCGTCCGGACGGTTGGTCTCTGCGGCGCTGAGGCGGTCATCGTGGCCGGCCCCGTACCCGGTGGCAACCAGTACATCCGCGAACTGGGCTGGGGGCTGGAGGAGCACAAAGCGGAACTGGTTCTGGCCTCATCCCTGACCAACGTTGCCGGGCCCCGGATCCACTGGCGTCCGGTGGAAGGTCTGCCGCTGATGCACGTGGATGTGCCGCGGTACAGCGGCGCCAAACACGCTTTCAAGCGGCTAATGGACATCATGGTCGCCGCTGCCGCCCTCGTCCTGCTCTCGCCGCTTCTGATCGTACTGGCGGTCATCGTCAAACTCGACAGCCCGGGACCCGTGCTGTTCCGGCAGGAGCGGGCCGGCAAGGCCGGACAACATTTCCGGATGGTCAAGTTCCGCTCCATGGTGACAGACGCCGAAGCTGCGCTTGCCGGGCTCGGAGCCCAGAACGACGGCGCCGGAGTGTTGTTCAAGATGCGCAATGATCCCCGGGTGACCCGCTGCGGACGCTGGATGCGCCGGTACTCGCTGGACGAACTGCCGCAGTTCTGGAACGTCCTGTCCGGGGAAATGAGCCTGGTCGGGCCCCGCCCGCCATTGCAGCGCGAGGTCAGCGGCTACGAGCGGCACACGCACCGCCGGCTGCTGATCAAACCGGGGATTACCGGGCTGTGGCAAATCAACGGCCGTTCGGACCTGCCGTGGGATGAGGCCGTGCGCCTGGATCTCTACTACGTCGAAAACTGGTCAATCATGGGCGACGTCATCATCATGTGGCGCACCTTCAGAGCTATGTGCGTGCCGGCCGGCGCGTACTGACTGAGTGAGGAAACACAATGAATGAATCACGATCGGGGTACTCGCGCGGCCAGGATCTGGGAGCGGGCCCCGGGCCGTTGCGGGTGGCTGTCATCGGCGCGGGCTACTGGGGTCCCAATCTGGCCCGGAACTTCACCGCAAGCCCCGACTGGGATCTGGCCGGAATCGTGGACCTGGACCAGGCCAGGGCTGCCAGGCTCGCCGCGGCCCAGGGCCGGGTTCCGGTCTTCAGGTCCATTGACGAGCTGCTGGACACGGCCGACGTCGATGCGGTTGCGATCGCGACGCCGGCCCACACGCACCACGGCATCGCCCTGACGGCGCTGAAGGCGGGAAAGCATGTGCTGGTCGAGAAGCCACTGGCGGACAGCCGGGTCAAGGGCCAGGAAATGGTCGACGAGGCGGAGGGGCGCGGTCTGGTCCTGATGGCGGACCACACCTACTGCTATACCCCGGCTGTGCTGAAGATCCGGGAGCTGATCGCCGACGGATCGCTCGGGGAGATTCTCTTCATCGACTCGGTTCGGATCAACCTGGGACTCCTGCAGCCGGACGTGGACGTCTTCTGGGACCTCGCACCGCACGACCTGTCCATTCTCGACTTCATCCTTCCCGATGGGCTGCGGCCGGTGGAAGTGACAGCGCACGGCGCAGATCCGCTGGGAACGGGCCAGGCCTGCGTCGGGCACTTGACGTTTGCCCTCCCTAACGACGCCATGGCCCACGTCCATGTCAACTGGCTGAGCCCGACCAAGATCCGCCAGCTAGTGGTGGGTGGCTCCCGGCGGACGCTGGTCTGGGATGACCTGAATCCCCAGCAGCGGCTCAGCGTCTATGACCGCGGCGTCAGCCTGGACCGGCAGTCACGATCGGCAGCGGACCGGAGGACCTCGGCGATCTCCTACCGGCTGGGCGACACCTGGTCGCCCGCGCTGCCCGAATACGAGGCGCTGGGCCAGATGGTGGCCGAATTCGCCAACAGCATCTGGCAGCAGCGGCCGGCGCGGACCAGCGGCGCCTCCGGGCTCCGCGTGCTGTCCGTGTTGGAGGCCGTCAGTGACAGTCTCAGCGCGGACGGGAAAGCCAGCATCGTCGTCGGAAACGAACCGCAACTGGAGGTAAGCAGATGAGCATCCTGCAAGGAGCGCAGGTCCTGGTCACGGGCGGAGCCGGGACCATCGGTTCCACGATCGTGGACCACCTGCTCGAAGCCGGTGCCGGCAGGATCGACGTGCTGGACAACCTGGTCCGGGGCCGGCGCGCCAACCTGGACCCGGCCATCGCCAGCGGGCGGGTCGAGTTCGTCGAAGGGGACCTCCGCGACCGGGACCTTGTCCACGACCTGAGCCGGGGCAAGGACATCGTCTTCCACCAGGCGGCCATCCGGATCACCCAGTGCGCCGAGGAACCCCGGCTGGCACTGGAGGTGCTTGTGGATGGGACCTTCAACGTGCTTGAGGCCGCGTCCGCCCAGCGGGTCGGCAAGCTCGTGGCGGCCTCCAGCGCCTCGGTCTACGGCATGGCGGAGTCGTTTCCCACCACCGAACGCCACCATCACCACAACAACGACACGTTCTACGGTGCTGCCAAGTCCTTCAACGAAGCCATGGCCCGCAGCTTCCGAGCGATGTCCGGCCTGGACTATGTGCTGTTGCGCTACTTCAACGTGTACGGCCCACGGATGGACGTCCACGGTCTCTACACCGAAGTGCTCGTGCGCTGGATGGAGCGGATCGAGGACGGGCTGCCGCCGCTGATTTTCGGCGACGGACAACAGACCATGGATTTCGTCCACACCCGGGACGTGGCCAGGGCCAATATCCTGGCGGCGGGCAGTGGCGTGGACGAAGGCGTGTACAACGTCGCCAGCGGTGCAGAGACCAGCCTGCTGGAACTCGCCGAGGCGCTGCTGCGGGCCATGGATTCGGAGCTGCAGGTGGAGCATGGCCCCGAGAGGGCCGTCAACGGCGTTGTCCGGCGCCAGGCGGATACCGCCGCGGCCAGGCGCGACCTGGGCTTCAGTGCCGAAACCGGACTCGAGGAGGGCCTGCGCGAACTCGTGGACTGGTGGCGGCCACTGCGCACCGAAATTGCCGACGCCAGGGTCGGGAGCGCACGGTGACGGTCAGCCAGGATCAGGCCCTGAACCGGATCAACGTGATGAAGCCGTGGCTCGGGGCCGAGGAAGCCGAGGCCGTGGCCGAGGTGATCGCCTCCGGCTGGGTGGCACAGGGACCGCGCGTGGCGCGCTTCGAGGAAGCCTTCGCCGCCGGGCAGCAGGCCAGCCACGCCGTCGCGGTTTCCAACTGCACCACGGCCCTGCATCTGGCCCTGAAGGTGGCCGGAATTGGACCCCACGACGACGTCGTGGTGCCTTCCTTCTCCTTCATCGCCACCGCCAACGCGGTCACCTACGTTGGCGCCCGGCCGGTCTTCGCCGACGTCGAGGCGGACACCGGGAACGTGTCCGTGAGGACGCTCGCCGCCGTCCTGACGCCCGCCACCCGCGCCGTGATCGTGGTCGACCAGGGCGGCATGCCGGTCGATCTCGTTCCCATCCGCGCCCTCTGTGACGGACTGGGCATCACCGTCATCGAGGACGCGGCGTGCGGGGCGGGCTCCACCTACCGGGGCCGCCCGGTGGGGGCCGGCGCCGAGCTCGCCGCCTGGTCGTTCCACCCGCGCAAGATCCTCACCACCGGTGAGGGCGGGATGCTCACCACCAACAACGCCGAATGGGCCGAGCGGGCCAGGAAACTCCGTGAACACGCCATGAGTGTCTCGGCGAACGCCCGGCATGCGACGGTCCTGGCCCCGCCGGAGGAATACGAGGAGATCGGTTTCAACTACCGGATGACCGACATGCAGGCGGCCGTCGGGCTCGTGCAGCTGGGCCGGCTGGCTGAGGCCGTTTCCCGGCGCCGGGCCATCGCCGACGGATACCGGAAGGCGCTCGCGGCGGTGGAGGGGCTGCGCTTCAGCCAGGACCCGCTGTATGGAACGAGCAATTTCCAGTCCTTCTGGTTCGAAGTCCTGCCGGACTTCGCCCTCGGGCGGGAGGAACTGTTGGAGCGGCTGGCGCAGGACGGAATCTCCGCCCGGCGGGGCATCATGGCCGCACACCGGCAACCCGCCTACGCCGGGCTGAACACCGGCACGGCGGACCTGTCCGTGACGGAGCGGCTCACGGATCACACCGTCATTTTGCCGGTTTACCACCAGTTGACCCTGGATGAGCAGTCCCGGGTCATCTATTCGATCCTGAAGGCTGCGGGGCAAATCTGATGACTGAGCTACTGCTGATCGGCGCCAGCGGCCTTGCCCTTGAGGTGCTTACCTGCGTACGCGAGAACGGCCAATTCGACGTCGTCGGAGTCCTCGACGATGACGAATCCAAGGTCGGGTCAGCCCTGGACGGCGCCCCCATCGTGGGCCCCCCAAGCCACGCCCTCCGTTACCCGGAGGCGCGCGTGGTGGTCTGCATCGGTGCGGGGAAGGGCCGCGAGCAGATTGTCGCCCGACTCGCCGGGCTGGGCTTCCCGAGCCACCGCTTCGCGACGGTGGTCGACCCTTCGGTGCGCGTTCCGTACAGCTGCGACATCGGTCCCGGGAGCATCCTGCTGGGCAATGTCACGCTGACCGCCGGGATTACAGTCGGGAGCCATGTCGTGATGATGCCCGGGGTGACGGTGACCCACGACGACGTCGTGGAGGACTTCGCCACCCTGGCTGCCGGCGTCACACTGGGCGGCGGGGTCAGGATCGGGCGCGCTGCGTATCTCGGCATGAACGCCTCGGTGCGGGAACGCATCACAGTGGGGGCCGGCGCCAGGGTCGGCATGGGAGCCGCTGTTTTGGTCGATGTTCCCGACGGGGAGACCTGGGCCGGCGTCCCCGCACGCGTACTGGAACCCGCGGCGGCTGCGGCAGGCGGCGTGCGATGATCCGGGGCACGACGGCTGGCATTTCCGTCCCCTTCGTTGACCTTGGCGCCCAGCAGGACGAGATAGCTGGTGAAGTCGAGATTGGCCTGAAGGAAGTCTTCGCGCAGACCTCCTTCATCGGGGGCCCCGCCGTGGCCGAATTTGAGCAGGCGTACGCCCGGTTCCTCGGAATCGGGCACTGCGTCGGGGTCGCCAACGGCACGGACGCCTTGGAACTGGCACTCCGCGCGTCCGGTGTCCAGGCCGGCGGGGAAGTCATCCTCCCCGCCAACACCTTCATCGCGACCGCCGAGGCCGTGAGCCGGATCGGCGCGGTGCCGGTGCTGGTCGACGTCGACCCCGAGTACCTTTTGATCGATCCCGACCGGGTGGCAGCGTCCGTGACGGCCCGGACCCAGGCCATCATTCCCGTCCACCTGTTCGGCCAAACCGCCTTTGTCGAGCGACTGGCACCGATTGCGGCAGCCTGCGGCGCCGTGATTATCGAAGACGCCGCCCAATCCCAAGGCGCGTCCCGCAACGGCCGGTTCGCCGGCACGCTGGGACTCGCTGCCGGCACCAGCTTCTATCCCGGCAAGAACCTCGGCGCCGCCGGGGATGCCGGGGCGGTGATGACGGCTGACGACGACCTCGCGGCCCGGGTGCGGATGCTGGGCGCCCACGGCAGCGAGCGGAAGTACCAGCACGACGCGGTCGGCATGAATTCACGCCTCGACACCATCCAGGCGGTGGTGCTCAACGCCAAGCTGCGCCGGCTGGCCGCATGGAACACACGGCGCCGGAGCGCCGCGGCCCGCTACCAGGAGCTCCTGGCGGACCTGCCAGGCGTCGTACTTCCCCGCACCGCCCCGGGCAACGCCGACGTCTGGCATCTGTACGTCATCAGGGTCGCGGAACGGGACCGTGTGCTTGAGGCATTGAATCACGCGGGTATCGGCGCCGGCATCCACTACCCGGTTCCGGTGCACCTCAGCCCCGCCTATCGGGGCCTGGGCCTCGGCCCCGGGTCCTTCCCCGTCGCCGAGCAGGCCGCCCGCGGAATCCTCTCGCTGCCGATCTTCCCGCACATCAGCGAGTCGCAGCAGCGGTATGTCGCGGACCACCTGCAGGCCGCCGTCGGGCAGCCGTGAAACACCAGAATCCAGGCCCGGTGCGAAGGGACGTCAGACGATGAACGCGACGGCACACCGGGGGATCCTGCTCGCCGCCTTGGTGCTATACCTGATTGGCCTCGCGTTCATCGGCGCCTGGCCGACTCCGGTGGACCGTCCGCTGACGGGCCTGCTGAGAGATGTCATTCAAGCTGTCCGGGGTTACCCCCTGACAGCCGGCATCACGTACATGCACGTCGAGGGGGCAGCCAACGTCCTGCTCTTTGTCCCTTTGGGGCTGATCGTCGCCCTGCTCCTGCCGATCCGTCGGTGGTGGCTGGCAGTGGTCGTCGGCGCGCTGACCTCAGCCGCGATCGAAACCGTCCAATACGTCGCGCTGAGCCAACGCACGGCGAGCCTGGGGGACGTTATGAACAACACCCTGGGAGTCGTGCTGGGCGCCGCGGCCATCCGGATAATCCGAACACACCCGGCGCGGGACGCCGCGCCGGACCCCGGCACGGAACCGGCTTCCACAAGGAGTGTCATGAAAACCATCGCCGATACAGCAGACGTGGCGGAAACCGCCGTCATAGGGGACGGGACCAGAATCTGGCACCTCGCGCAGGTCCGCGAGGACGCCGCAGTGGGCAGCAACTGCAATATTGGCCGCGGCGCGTATGTTGGCCCCGCCGTCGTGCTGGGCAACAACTGCAAACTGCAAAACTATGCCCTCGTCTATGAGCCGGCATGCCTTGCCGACGGAGTCTTTGTCGGCCCCGCGGCGGTGCTCACCAACGATCTGCACCCCCGTGCCATCACCCCGGACGGGACACTCAAGGATGCGGACGACTGGGTCGCGGTTGGCGTCACGGTCGGCAAGGGGGCGTCCATCGGGGCCGGCGCCATTTGCATCGCCCCCGCAGTAATTGGCGAGTGGGCAACAGTGGCCGCCGGAGCGGTGGTCACCAGGGACGTGGCGGCGTACGCCATCGTGGCCGGCGTCCCGGCCAGGCAGGCGGGCTGGGTGGGCGAGGCTGGACACCCGCTGAAGGACGACGGCGGTGGCCATTGGCTTTGCCCGGCCACCGGCCGGCGGTATGTCGAAACCAACGGGCAATTAACCCCTGCGGCAATGGACTGAGGAGGCGGCGTGGAAAAGCTGGACAGCAGCAAGGTCATTCTGGGCGGCACCCCGGTAGACCTGATGGAGCCCGAGCCGGCGCTCAAGAGGATAATCGCCAGGGTGACGGAAGGTGGCGGCCTCCCGCCGCTGGGGGTGGCGTCGGTGAACCTGGACCATCTGCACCATTTCGGAACGGGCGGCCGATGGGCCGGCACTTTGCATGCGGATCCCGCGAGTGCCGTGGACTGGCTCTACCTCCTTGACGGTGCGCCCCTGGTTGCCCAGTCCCAGCGAATCACCGGGCACCGGTGGCCGCGGCTGGCCGGCAGCGACCTGGCATCCCCACTGTTGGCGCGGGCCGCGGACCTCGGGCTGAAGGTCGGATTTCTCGGCGGGTCCGAAGCCAACCAGCAACTGCTGTCGCAGAAGCTCGGAAATGAGCACCCAGATCTGCACGTCACCGGCATGTGGTCCCCGACCAGGGAGGAACTGGCCTCCGTCCGGGACTCCGAGCGGATCGCCGGAGAGATTGCCGCGTCCGGCACGCAGATCCTCTACGTCGGACTCGGCAAGCCGCGCCAGGAACTCTGGATCGACCGCTACGCTGAGGCCACCGGGGCGGCTGTCCTGCTGGCTTTCGGTGCGGCGGTGGACTTCCTGGCTGGCAGGGTGCAGCGGGCACCCCAATGGTTTTGTGAGCATGGCCTGGAGTGGGGATATCGGCTGGCCCTCGAGCCCAAACGGCTGGCTGGCCGCTATCTCGTCGACGGACCACCGGCTTACCTCAAATTGCGGACTGCCTCCTGCGCTGTCCCGCCGGCCCGCACGGAAACACGGCCCGAGTCTGCCCCTGCCCCGCGGACGCCGGGCCGGTTTACCGGGACGGAAGGTGCGGCGGATGCCGCCGTCGTTATTGTGACGTATAACAGCTCAGGATGCGTGGGACAGCTGCTGGAGAGCCTGCGGCGGGAAACTGCCGATCTAACGCTGCGGGTGCTGGTGGCAGACAACTCTTCCAGCGACGGCACCCTGGACCTGGTGCGCCGCCGTCACCCTGACGTCCACGCCTTCGGTACGGGCGGCAATCTGGGCTATTCCGGCGGCATCAACGCCGCCATGGGCAGGGCCGGCGACGCGGCGACCGTGGTAGTGCTCAACCCCGACCTCACGGTGGAACGGGGCAGCATCAAAACGATGTTGCATCGGCTGCTGGCGTCCCAGGCCGGGGCCGTGGTGCCACGCCTGGTGGATGGGCGGGGGACAACCAGCCACTCGCTCTTCCGCGAGCCAACCATCGCCACGGCCGTGGGCGACGCGCTGCTGGGCCGGCGGGCGCCCAACCGGCCAGGCTGGCTTGCCGGCACGGACTACTCCCCGGAAAGCTACGCCCACCCGCACACCGTGGATTGGGCCACCGGCGCTGCGCTGATGGTCCGGCGTTCGATTGCGGACTCGCTGGAATGGGACGAGTCCTACTTCCTCTACAGCGAAGAGACAGACTACTTCCGGCGGCTGCGGACAATGGGGGAAACCGTCTGGTACGAGCCCGCGGCCGTCATGAGCCACGCCGGCGGGGCCTCCGGCGAGTCCGCACAATTGAACGCGCTGCTGGCCGTCAACCGTGTCCGCTACATCCGCAAATACCATTCCGACGCCTACTCGGCGGCGTTTCACGCTGCCGTCGTCCTGTCCGAAGCGCTGCGGTGCTGGAAGCCGGGACACCGTGGCGCTCTGCGGACAGTGCTCAACGAGGGAAGCTGGACGGCGCTTCCCGGCCCCAGCCTGGACGTAGTGGAGCACGCGGACGCCCGAATGTTCCCGCACGGTTCCGTGATTATTCCGGCGCATAATGAAGCTGCCGTGATCGCGCGGACGCTGGCACCGCTGGCCCCACTGGCTGCGGCAGGACAACTTGAGGTCATCGTGGCCTGCAATGGTTGCAGCGACGATACGGCCGCAATTGCACGGGCGTTCGGGGGTGTGACCGTGCTGGAGCTGGAGCAGCCATCCAAGACGGCAGCGCTCAACGCCGGTGACACCATAGCCTCGCACTGGCCGCGGCTCTACCTCGACGCGGATGTGCAGATCAGTCCGGACACCGTGCGCGACGTCCTCAACGCGCTGCTTTCCGGCCAGGTACTCGCTGCCCGTCCGGCCGTGCGCTTCGACCTCCACGACGCCCACCCGCTGATCCACTCGTATTACCGCACCCGGCTGCATCTGCCGGCAGCCCGCAGCGGACTTTGGGGAGGAGGTGTCTACGGCCTGTCCCAAGAAGGGCGGCAGCGTTTCCAGCAGTTCCCTGATCTGACCGCGGATGATCTGTTCGTGGACCATCTTTTTGGGCCTACGGAAAAGGCCGTCCTGGACGTGGATCCTGTCGTGATCTGCCCGCCGAGGACGCCCAGGGACCAAGTCGCCGTCCTGCATCGCGTGTACCGCGGCAACGCCGAGCAGAACGGCCGGTTCGGTACGGCAAGCCAGACGCTCTCGGACGTCGTCCGCTCTATCCGTGGTCCGCTCTCCGCGGTCCACGCCTCGGTTTACCTGGGATTTGCCCTGGCTGGCCGCCGGGGGACGGGACATCCGGCGGTGTGGGAACGCGATTCCAGCACCCGGGGCCCGGCATCCGGCGGCACACCGCGCTGAGCGAACACGTGCACCGACGCTGAATCGGGGAACTCACCCCGTCACCGGCTGGAGACCGGGCGGTGCGCGAGAATCTCGGCGAGCTCGGCCAGCCGGTGCGCCCGTGCTGATTCCGCCGGGGTGAACGGTTCGCCGGGACGGGAAAACGTGATGGGACCGTGCCAGGCAGTCGGGATCCTCAGGACGCTGCCGTCCGTGGCCGGCGCCGGGCCTGCGGTGGTCGCCGCGGCGGCGGTGTCCGTATCCGGACTGGTCTCGATCCTCGCGTGCAGGAGTTCCGCCACTGCAAGCGGCAACTCCTCGGGGTTGGCCGCGATCCGGGCCGCGAGGCTCAGCGCCCCCGTCTGACCGTCAGCCATGGCCAGCGCCGTGGTTGGCCAGACATGCGGATCACTGCCGCCGCCGTCACGCAGGGCCCTCAGCAGTTCCGCCTCGCGCAGCTCGCCGGGCGCGGAGAGCACAAACTCGTCCAGCACGCCGCCGTCGACCGGATGGACGTGGATGCTCAGGATGTTGGTGTCCAGCCTGGCCAGTGATTGCGTGAGTTTCTGCAGCGAGCCGGGGCGGTCCCGCAGCACGGTACGGGCCCGCCACAGTGCCGGTGCGGCGCCGAGCCTGCTGCGGTGCCGCAGCGCGGGGGCGTGCAGCCAGCGCCGCAGCATCCGCGCCGCTGAAGGCTCCGCGACCCAGATGACCAGGATCGTGGCGGTCAGCGTGAGGACGAGAACCTTGGCCGCATAGGGCAGATGGGTCCCGACGACTGCCGCATGGACGACGAGCTCGATCGGCAACATCACGGCGACGTTGGCGAGCGTCAGCCGGGCCTTGGTCGGTTCCGGCATCCGGCCGCAGACCTCGCAGCTCAGCTCGGAGGCGGCCGGGGCCTGTGGTGCGTCGTGTTTCCTGCCAGGAGTTAAGGGCTTCATAGTCCCATGCTGACCGGCCGCTGTTACAGGCCTATTGCCGCCCGGTGACGATTCCGCTCGGGCTAGCGGCTGCGTTCACCTGCGGCCTCGACGGTGTGTTCGACGGCCCGTTCAAAGCCGCGGCTGGCCGCGGGTCTGTGCTCCGGGCCGGCAAGCTGGGCGAGCAGGTCACGGATCTCGGCCAGCAGGGCCGTGTCCGCCGGGAGCGGCTTCTCCTCCGGCTCCGCCGTGGCCAGGCGCTTTTTGACCAGCTGGTTGATCCGGTTCATCGGCGCCACGAAGATGAAGTAGACGACGGCGGCCGTAATCAGGAAGGTGACGAACGCGGTGATCACAGCCCCGAAGTTCAGAAAGGTTTTGTCGTTCCCCGGCCAGATACGGAACCCCAGCCCGTCGGTCTCGACCCCGCCGGCCGCAGCAATGATGGGGTTCACGATGTTCGATGTAAAAGCGCTGACCAGGGCGGTGAAGGCGGTGCCGACCACAACGGCGATGGACAGTTCGATCACGTTGCCGCGCAGGATGAAGTCCTTGAATCCTTTGAGCATGGGGTCCTCCGGTGTGCCTTTGATGTCAGTCTGGGTGCCGTGTCCGGCAGGTAATCAACCGCTAGACGCTATCACCTATCCCGCCGCAGCCGGTTCCACTGAATGGATTGAGCTTCCGGATTCCGCGCCGTTCCGGCGTAGAATGCCACTGGATGCCAGCGCCGCCGTCGTCAACATCCGACTGCAGGAAAGGCGCCTCTTACCCGTGAAGATGCTTGCCGAGCTGTTCACCATGGGTCCCGCAAACAAGGACCACCAGGTGGCCATCCGGTGTGCCATCAGTGTCTTCGTTCCGCTGATCACGCTGTTGCTGCTGGGCCGCCTCGATCTTGCCATTTTCGCCTCCTTTGGTGCCTTCACCGGGATCTACGGCCGCAATCAACCACACGCCGTGCGCTTCGGCCTGCAGCTCCGCGCCGGAACCCTGATGCTGGTGGTCATGCTCGCCGCCGCCCTGACAGCGCGCGCAGGCGCGGCCTTCGCGCTCACGGCCGCGCAAAACCTCTGGCTCCAGGTCTTCGCCACGACATTGGTGGCGGGCTGCTGTTCGCTGATCGTGGCCTGGTGGCGGCTCCGGCCCGCGGGCTCCCTGTTCCACATCTTTGCCTTCGCCGCCATCGCCTCCATCCCGGACCAGCCCCCGCTCGGGCAGGGCATGCTCGTGGCGGTGCTGACCGTCGCGTTCTCCTTGCTGGTCGGCGTGTCTTCCCGGGTGCTCCGGAGCCGCCGGACGCCGTGGGTCCTGCCGGCCCGCCGCCCGCTCAGCAAGGCCGAACAGCGGGCGGCCCTGCTCGAAAGCATCGGCTACCTGGTGGCGGCCGGCCTGGCCGGAACCCTGGCAACGCTGGTGGGTGAGCGACTGGGCTTCGGCCACAACTACTGGGCCATGGTGGCCGCCGTCGTCCCGCTCGTAGGGCACTCCACCCGGCACCGGGTAAGCCGCGGGGTGCAAAGAATCCTCGGCACGGCGATCGGGCTGGTGCTGCTGGCGGGGATCCTGCTGCTGCAGCCCTCCCCCTGGCAGACCGTGCTGGTGATCGCGGCCTGCCAGTTCGGCGCCGAGATGTTCATCGCCCGCCAGTACGTCCTGGCCCAGATCTTCGTCACCCCGCTGGCGTTGATTTCGACCTTGCTCGTGGTGCCTGCAGCGCCCGGCATCCTGCTCCGCGACCGGATTTTCGAGACCGTCATCGGAGCGGCCGTCGGCATCGCCGTCGTGCTCACCCCGACGGTATGGCGGCGGCTGCGCGCCGGGCAGGCAGCGCGGGCGAAGCGCCCGGCGCATCCCGGCTGACAGGCAGGAGGGGTCAAAGGACCCTGTCCCGGCGGCATCCCGCACGAAAGGCTACTCTGGGCACAGCCGCGTGCGACGGAACTGGGGGAGTTCTTTTGGAAATGATTGAGGTTCTAACGAAGGACGTGCTGGACGTCAGCGGGCTCGTCAAGCGGTACGGGGACCTGACCGCCGTCGACGATGTCTCCTTCCACATCCGCGCCGGCGAAACGTACGGGCTGCTGGGCCCCAACGGCGCCGGAAAGACCACGATCATCTCCATGGTCGCTGGCCTGATCCCCGCCAGTGAGGGAACCGTCCGCGTGGCGGGCCGCGACATGACCCCGTCAGAGACGCAGGCCAAGCGGATCATCGGCCTGGTCCCGCAGGAACTGGCCATCTACCCCGACCTGACCGGCCGGGAAAACCTGAAGTTCTTCGGCCGGCTCCAGGGGCTCTCCGGCAAGCGGCTCACCGAGCGCACCAACGAGGTGCTGGAGCTGATCGGCCTGAGCGACCGTGCCGGCGACCTGACCAAGAAGTACTCCGGCGGCATGAAACGCCGGCTGAACATCGGCATCGGCCTGCTCCACCGGCCCAGCCTGCTGATCCTGGACGAACCGACCGTCGGGGTGGACCCGCAGTCCCGCAACTCCATCCTCGAAGCCGTCGAAAAGCTCTCGGTCGAAGGCATGGCGGTCCTCTACACCACCCACTACATGGAGGAAGCCGAGCGGCTCTGCGACCGGATTGCGGTCATTGACGAGGGCCGGATCCAGGCCGAGGGCACCCGGGACCAGTTGATCACGCTCACTGGTGGTGTGGACCGGATCAACCTCCGCGGCGGCGGCAACATGTCCCGGGCAGCGGAGGCCCTTCGTATGCTGCCGGCAGTGCAGCGGGTCGACAAGGATGGGACCGGCCTGATGCTTACCGTCAGCGACGGACCCACAGCACTCGCAGGAATCGTGACCGGTGCCGGTGACGCCGGAATGTCGGTGACGTCCGTGGAGATCGTCCGGCCGGACCTTGAGTCGGTCTTCCTGCACCTGACCGGCAAAGCGCTGAGGGACTGAGATGCAGGGATTGTGGACTATGGTCGGGAACGACCTGCGCCAGCGCATCCGGGACAAGTCCGTTGTCATCTTCTCCCTCATCGTCCCGCTCGCGCTCATGGGCGTGTTGAGCCTGGTGTTCGGCGGCGTCGGCGAGGACACCGTCGAGCTGCGGCCCGCCACCGTCATCGCCAGCGCGGACGACGCCGACCAGTTGGGCGCGGCACTGCTCGGCACCGTCGATTCACTTGAGATCCTGGACGTCACCATCCGGCGGGTTCCGTCCGCTGACGTCCGCACCGAGACCAGGGCCAGCGGCGCCGAGCTCGGCATCATCATTCCAGAAGGATTCAGCAACGCCGTGCTCTCCGGGCAGGCAGTCTCCGTCCAACTCGTCGAGGGTAACGGCGCCACCCTGGAAACCAGCGTGCTGATCACCGTGGTCCAGGGGATCGTGGACCAGTTCGCCGCCGGAACGGTGACCGCGGCCGCCGGCGGCATGTCCGGGCTGCCGCCCCAGGAACTCGCGGCGCTGGCCCAGCAGGCCTCGGCCGGACCGCCGCTGCTCACGGTGACCGAAGGGCGGGCCGCCGCCGAACAACTGTCGCTCCGCGGCACCCTTGTGGCGGGCCAGGCCGGGCTGTTCCTGATGTTCACGGTCGGATTCGGGGTGCTGGGGCTGCTCGCAGAACGGGAACAAGGCACTCTGGCAAGGCTCCGGTCGATGCCGGTCACGGGTGGCGCGGTGATAACAGCCAAGGCCTGCACCGGCTTTATCCTGGGCGTCGCGGCCACCACCGTCCTGCTCGCAGTCGGCTCCCGGCTGTTCGGCGTGTCCTTCGGTTCGCCGCCAGTGGTGGCCGCCCTGATCCTCAGCGTCGTGACCGCCGCCACCAGCCTGACATTCGTGGTCGCACGCCTGGTCCGGACAGCGGAGCAGGCCAACGTGGCGCAGTCCATCCTGGCGATGGTGCTGGGGATCGCGGGGGGCGCCTTCTTCCCGGTCCAGGGCACCGGCTTCGCCGCGACCCTGTTGGACCTCAACCCGATCGGGGCGTTCATCCGGGGTCTCGGGATCTCGGCCGGCGGCGGAAGCCTCACGGACATCGCGGGGCCGGTCGCGGTGATGCTTGCCTTCGCCGCGGCCGGGTTGCTGCTCTCGCGCCTGCTGCCGAACCGGGGGGCCCAGGTATGAGCGCCATGGCCGCGATCGCCGCAGTGGAGCTGCGGCGCTTCCTGCGTGACAGGTCGAACATCTTCTTCGTTTTCATCTTCCCGTTCCTGCTGATCCTGCTGCTCGGTTCGCAGTTCGGCGCCGGCAGCAGCCAAGCCCGGGTGGCCATCGCCGGTCCGGGCAGCGCGCTCTCCGAGGCCCTGAGCGCGGAACTCAACTCAGCCGGCGTCGACGTTATTGCCAGCAGCGAGGACGCCACCCGGGCGGACCTCAGCCGCGGACGCACTGACGTCGGGTTGTTCCTGGACGAGGCAGCAGCGACGGCTTTCGACGCGGGGCGGCCGGCGGAGCTCGACGTCGTGATGGCCTCGCAGTCCTCCGCCCTGGCCGTTATCCAGCAGGTCCGCACCGCCGTGCAGGCCGTGGCACTGGAGCGGAGCCGGATCGCAGCCCTGACCGGCGCCGGAATCCCCGAGGAGCAGGCCTGCCGTGCCTTGGACCAGGCCGCCGCGCAGCTGGCCGTGCCGGCCGTGGAGATCGTGGACATCGACGACGCCGTCCGGGAGTTCCGGGGACTGGGCCAGTTCGACCTGGGTGCCTCCCAACAGGTGTTGCTCTTTGTGTTTCTCAGCTCGCTCGCCGGTGCGGCCACGCTGATCCAGGCGCGGCGGTTCGGTGTGGTCGGCCGGGTCATGTCGGCCCCGGTTTCCAGCGGCCAGATCGTGGCCGGGCAGGCGCTGGGACGGTTCGCGATCGCCTTTGTCCAGGGCGGCGTCATCATGGCTGGCACCGCAGTGCTGTTCGGCGTCGACTGGGGCAATCCGTGGCTGTCCGTCCTGGTGCTGGTGCTTTTCTGCGCTGTCGCGGCGGCAGCCGCGATGATTGTCGGCTCGGTGGTGGACAATGACACCGCCGCCTCCGGTGTGGGCGTGGGGACGGGACTCGTGCTGGCTGGCCTGGGTGGCTGTATGGTGCCGCCCGAGATTTTCCCGGAAACGCTGGCCGCCGTCTCCTTCGTCACTCCGCACCGCTGGGCATACGAGGCGTTCGCCGCCATCCAGCGCCACGAGGGCACTCTCGGTGACATCCTGCCGCAGCTTGGTGTGCTCGCGGGCATGGCCGCGGTGTTGCTCCTGCTGGGCGCCTGGCTCCTGCGGCGGAGCCTTAACCGGGCGCTGTGACGGCACTGCGCTGCCGGTCCCGGTGCCGGCCGGCAGCACCGGCCGCAGCGTAGAGTGGAAGCAGGATCCATTCAACGGAAGAGACTGTTATGGCCAACTCCGGCACCGGGGACTCAGTGGTGGACCGCGTGGTCAGGGTGATCGCGGCGTTTCCCGAGGGAGTCACCGTGCTGCAGCTCTCTGAACTCGCGGACCGGGCCGGGCTGCCCCTGAGCACCGCCCATCGGCTGGTCCGGCAGCTCGCCGGACACGGGCTGCTGGAGCTCGGCAGCGGCGGGTCCGTCCGGCTCGGGCTGCGCCTGTGGGAGCTGGTGAACCGAAATTCCCCCACCCTGGCCCTCCGCCAGGCGGCCATGCCCTTTATGGAGGACATCCAGCAGGTGCTGAACCAGAACGTGAACCTGGCCGTGCTGGAGGGCTGGGAAGCCCTGTTCGTCGAGCGTCTGTCCCGCCGCGGTTCCGTGGCCAACCGGGCCCAGATCGCCGGGCGGATGCCGGTGCACGTCTCCTCCGCCGGGCTGGCGCTGATGGCCAACCAGCCGCCGGCGGTCCAGGCGGACTACGTCCAGCAGTTCCGTGACCCCGACGGCAAGGTGCAGCCGGAGGCGCTCCGCACTTTGCTGCAGGAGACGGCCGGACATGGCTTTGCACAGCTGGCCGGCGTCGTGGACCCCGATACCTGGGGAATTGCTGTTCCGGTGCGTGACGCGAGGAACCGCACTGTGGCGGCGCTCGGCGTCGTCGTTCCCCTGCAGGAAATGCGGCTTCAGGCGCTGGTTCCGGCCCTGCAGACGGCGGCCCGCGGGATCGGGCGGCAGCTCCAGGACCCACGGGCCACGCCGGCATTCCATTCAGCGGAATCCCTGTAACGCCTGTCACGTGTCCGGGCGCAGACTGTAGCCAGAGAAACCACTCGGCCCCGGACGCCCAGCAGTCCGGGCCCCGCAACGAAGCGAGGACAGCATGGCACAACGCCAAGTCATCACCACCCAGGTCGCGATCATGGGCGCCGGCCCGGCAGGGCTGATGCTCTCCCACCTGCTGGCCAGGCAGGGAATCGAATCCACTGTGATCGAGATCCGCAGCCACCAGGAAATCTCGGAAACCGTCCGGGCGGGCATCCTGGAACATGGCTCCGTAAACCTGCTCGTCGACAGCGGCGTCTCCGACCGGGTCCTGCGCGACGGCGACCGGCACGACGGTATCGAACTGCGCTTCAACGGCGAGAGCCACCGGATCGACTTCCAGGACCTCGTCGGCGAGTCGGTCTGGCTCTACCCCCAGACCGACGTTTTCCTCGACCTCGCCGCACGGCGCCAGGCCGACGGCGGCGACGTCCGCTACAGCGTCACCGACACCACCATCCATGACCTCGAGGGCAAGCCGAAGGTCTGGTTCACCGATGCCGAGGGAGTGGAATGGGAGCTGCAGGCGGACTTCATCGCCGGCGCCGACGGCTCCCGCAGCCACAGCCGTTTCCAGATCCCCGAGGCCCAGCGCAAGTGGTACTTCCACGAGTACCCGTTCGCCTGGTTCGGGATCCTGGCCGAGGCGCCGCGCAGCTCCGACGAGCTGATCTACGCCAACTCCGAGAACGGATTCGCCCTGATCAGCCAGCGGACCGAAACCGTCCAGCGAATGTACTTCCAGTGCGACCCGGACGAAGACGTCAACAACTGGAGCGAAGACCGGATCTGGGACGCGTTCCGCAGCCGCGTCAACGGCAACGGCTTCGAACTCAAGGAGGGCCCGGTCATCGACAAGACGGTCCTGAAATTCCGCAGCTTCGTGCACGCCCCGATGCGGCACGGCAAGCTGTTCCTCGCCGGCGATGCCGCCCACACCGTCCCGCCGACCGGGGCCAAGGGACTGAACCTGGCCCTGCACGACGTCAAGGTGCTGTTTGAGGGCTTCGACAGCTACTACAAAACCGGAAACACCGTGCTCCTGGATGCCTACAGCGACCGTGCCCTGGAACGGGTCTGGAAGGCACAGCAGTTCTCCTACTGGATGACCTCCATGCTGCACACCCCGGCCGGCGGCGACGAGTTCGCCCGTGCCCGCCAGCTCGGCGAGCTCAACTCCGTGGTGTCATCCCGCCACGGCCGGGCCTATCTGGCCGAGGCCTACACCGGCTGGCCGGGCACGCACTAAGTAGTCGTCCGCGGCCACTCCGGAAGGTGCATATTTCCATCGACACGCCCCGGCGCCAAGACTAGCCTTGAACCGTCCCGGCATGACCCGACAATGATGATGGAGAGGTATCCGATCATGGGAACCGCAGAGAATGCTGAATTGGTCCGGCGGGGGTACGAAGCCTTCAACGCAGGGGATCTGGCGACCCTCAGCGAGTTGTTCGCGGAGGATGCCGTCTGGCACGTGGCCGGCAGCGGCGTGCTGTCAGGGACGAAACAGGGCCGCGACGCCATCCTGGCGTACTTCGGCGAACTGGGAGCCCGCACCCAGGGCAACTTCCAGGCCGCTGTCCAGGACATCGTCGGCGGGGAAAACCACACGGTCGCGATCCAGCAAACCCAAGGAACAAACAACGGCAAAACCCTGGACATGGCCACCGTCATCACCTTTGTGGTCCGCGACGGAAAGATCACGGAAGGCCGGGAGTTCTTCGAGGACACGGCCAAGGCAGACGATTTCTGGGTCTGACCAGGCAGCCCGGGAGATGGCCCCGCGACCAGCTCAGGCACCCGGTGGAGTGGCCGACCCTCCGGCGTCCGCGGCCCCCGTCAGGGTACAGGCGAGGGATCGTAGCGCGCTTCCGCGATGGCCGGCGTCGGGCCCTGCCCGCCGTCGGCCCCGGCCGTGATTGCCGCGGCGCCGTCCCGAAAGAGGGGGCCGCCGGGCACCGTTTAGACCTTGGTCGAACCGGCGGGATCCTAGTCCTCGGCGAGCGTCTCCGTCAGGTGGTGCGTCGGGATCCGGTCCCGGTCGTAGGTAATCCCGGTGTACCCGTGGGGTGTGGGCTTGCCATGCGGATCGAGGTTCACAAAAACGATTTCCTCGATCGTGAGAATGCTATGCCGGGTGATCATGTTCCGGACCTCGGCGCGCATGGTGAGCGACGTCCGGCCGAAGCGGGTGGCGGTCAGTCCCATCTCAATCAGGTCACCCTGGACAGCCGAGCTCACGAAGTTGATTTCGGAAATGTACTTGGTGACGGCCCGGCCGTTGCCGAGCTGCAGGATGGCGTAGATCGCGGCTTCCTCGTCGATCCATTTCAACAGGCTTCCGCCAAACAGCGTGCCGTTCGCGTTGAGGTCTTCGGGCCGCACCCACTTGCGGGTACGGAAGGTGATGTCTGCCGGTTCCATAATGCGAGGTTAGCCGACGGCGGCGCGGCGCCGGCAGTGTGACGGACCCCGCGGGCCCTGGCTCCGGCCATAGACTCTGGTCATGGACGTTCTATCGGTCGTCGGCGGCGGCATCGCGGGGCTGGCGCTGGCCGCACGCCTGGACCCCCGCCGCTTTCAGGTGACCGTCCACGAGCGGCGCGAGGAGCCGCCGCCGGTGGAGACGTCCCTTGCCATGTGGCCGGAAGCCCAGCGGGCCCTCGACGCGGTGGGCATTCTCCCGGCGGTCCGGACGGCCGGCTCAGGGTTCGGAGGCATGGTGCTCCGGGACGGATCCGGAAACGTGCTGCTCAACGCCGGGGCACCAGGCGTCATCGGGGTCTCCCGTGCCGCCCTGCTCCGGCTGCTGGACGCAGCGGTGCCAGCCCCGGTGGCCAGGGCCTACGGCACCGTGGCAGCACTGCCGCGTTCGGACCTCGTGGTCGGCGCCGACGGGGTGCACAGCATTGTTCGTCGGAGCGTCTGGGGCGAACGCGCCAGGGCCAGGCTCAGCCCTTACCTTGCGCTGCGCGGCATCATCGAAGAGCCGGTTCCGTCCGGCGGCGGCGGCGAATACTGGGGCCGCGGGCAGTTGTTTGGCATTACGCCCGCGGCCCGCGGCCGAACATACTGGTACGCCTCATACCGCTCGGGGCTGGGGCCTGGCGGCATCAATGTCGAAGAGGCCTTGGACCTCACCCGCGCCCGTTTTTCCGGCCGGGCTGCCGACGTCGACCACGTCCTTGCAGCCGCGACGCCGCGGGGGACCCTGGCGCAGCGGGTCTGGACGGTGCCCTATCCGGGCAGCTACCAGCGGGACGGTGCCGTGCTGGTGGGGGACGCGGCGCACGGCATGACCCCCAATCTGGGGCGGGGCGCCTGCGAGGCGCTAATCGATGCCGTCACGCTCGCCGATCTGCTCAACACCCGCCCGCTCCCGGAGGCCCTGCGGGCGTACAACAGGCGGAGACTGCTCCGCAGCCAGGCATTGCGTGTAGCGTCATCCGCCATGGCACGGCTGGCGCTCGCGGAAAATGCCCAGCCGCTGCGCGACGGGCTGCTGCGGCTGGCCGGCAGGCGCGGGGGCAGACCGGGTGCTGGCTGATGGCGTCGAACGCTGGGCCCGCTCAGGCCATGGCAGTGTGTGCTGCGCTGTGCGAGTCGATGGCCTTCGCGTAGCAGTAGGAGTGCTCCAGCCCGATGTACGGTCCGAAGTTCGGCACCGGGACAAAGCCGGAGTTCTCGTAGAACTGCCGGCCGTCAGTCTGCACCGAACCGGCTTCCGCGGTGATGGAGGTGATGCCGAGGGAATGGGCATGCGCTTCCAGGGCAGCGAGGATCGAGCTGGCCACCCCGGAGCCGCGGGTGTAGGGGAGCACATAGAGCCTTTTGATCTCGGCAGTGCACGAGTCGACGATCCGCAGGCCGCCACAGCCCACGGGCTGCCCGGACGCCTTGTCGTGGGCGACCAGGAACACAGCGGTGTCAGCCTCCGACGGCGGCGGCCCGGGTTCGTGGTCGCTCGTGCCGAAGCGGGCATCGAGTTCGGCCTGCTGGGCTGCGCGGAGGTCAGCGCCCACCGGGTTGGCCCAGATGACCTGACGGATGTTGAGCCGCGGGTTGGTCTGCATGACTGCCTCGATTCGCCGAAGGGTTATGCAGTCTAAGGCTAGGCACGCGCCGTTTCGTCTGTGTTTCCTGCTGGTAAGCGTTGCGCTACGCCGTACGGCCGGTGGGATCCTCCGCCGTCGGATCCGCTAGGGCGAGGCCACCCACGGGGCTGTCGTCCCAGTGGATCAGCCGCCAGCCCGCGTCGGGATCGCCCTCCAGCGCCACGATCCCGGTGTTGGCGAGGACGTGGCGGGCGGCGAATCCCGCCTCCACATTGCTGGCCCTCAGGCCCGCCCAGACGCGGATCGCGGCGCCGTGGCTGACCACGGCGACCGTCCCGGCGCCGCCAGCTGTTGCGTCAGCGGCGATCCGCGCGATCGAGGCGTCATAGCGTTCGAAGAAGTCGTGCCCGCTGGGTCCGGCCGGCATCCTGCGGTGCAGTTCCCCGGCCGCCCAGCCGAACACCGTTCCGAGGTAGCGCAGGTGCGATTCGTGGTCGGTGAGCTTCTCCAGCGAACCGGCTTCGATTTCCCGCAGCCCCGCCAGCACCTCGATCTTCAGGCCGCGCAGGGACGCGAGCGGCGTGGCCGTGATCTGGGTGCGGATCAGCGTCGACGCGTAGAGAAGGTCGACCTGCTCATTGGCCAGCGACCGTGCCAGGGCCGCAGCCTGCCGCTCCCCGAGCTCGGTCAGGCCCGGGCCCGGGTGCGCGGTGTCCAGCTGGCCCAGGACGTTTCCGGGCGTCTGGCCGTGGCGGATGAGCAGGAGCCTCATGCGAGGTGGTCCACCAGCTTGTCCGCGATTCCGGTGTACTTGCCGGGGGTAAGCGCCAGCAGCCGGGCCTCGGCGTCCGCGGACAGGCCCAGGCTCTGGACAAACTCCTGCATCCGGGCGGCGTCGACGCGCTGCCCGCGGGTCAGGTCCTTGAGCCGCTCGTACGGGTTCTCCATGCCTTCGACGCCGGCGATGGCCTCGGCGCGCATAACCATCTGGATGGCTTCGCCGAGGACTTCCCAGTTCGTGTCGAGGTCCGCGGCGAGCACGTCCTCCGCGACCTTCAGGCGGTCCAGTCCCTTGGCCACGTTGGAGATGGCGAGCAGTGAGTGGCCGAAGGCCACGCCGATGTTGCGCTGCGACGAGGAGTCGGTCAGATCGCGCTGCCAGCGGGACGTGACCAGGGTGGAGCCCAGCACATCCAGCAGCCCGGAGGAGATCTCCAGGTTGGCCTCCGCGTTCTCGAAGCGGATCGGGTTGACCTTGTGCGGCATGGTGGAGGAGCCGGTGGCGCCGGCGACCGGGATCTGCACGAAGTAGCCGATGGAAATGTAGCTCCAGATGTCCGTGCAGACGTTGTGCAGGATCCGGTTGAACCGCGCGAGGTCGGCGTACAGCTCCGCCTGCCAGTCATGGCTTTCGATCTGGGTGGTCAGCGGGTTCCAGCTCAGGCCCAGGCCTTCGACGAAGCTCTTCGCGACGTGCTCCCAGTCTGCGCCGGGGACGGATGCCACATGCGCCGCGTAGGTGCCGGTGGCGCCGTTGATCTTGCCGAGGTACTCGGTCCGGGCGATCCGGTCCAGTTGGCGGGTCAGGCGGTGCGCGATGACGGCCAGTTCCTTCCCGAGCGTGGTCGGGGTGGCCGGCTGGCCGTGCGTGCGGGAAAGCATCGGCACGGCGCGGTTGTCCTGCGCCATGGCGCTGATCTGTGCGACGAGCTTTCGGGCGGCGGGCAGCCAGACATCCTCCACGGCGCCCTTGATGCCCAGGGCGTAGGAGAGGTTGTTGATGTCCTCGGACGTGCAGCCGAAGTGCACCATGGCGGTCAGGTGTTCGATGCCGATGCCGGGCAGGCGGCGGCCGATGTAGTACTCGACTGCTTTGACGTCGTGGACCGTGACGGCTTCGATGTCCGCCAGTTCGCGTACGGAGGCGGCGTCGAATTCGGTGACGATGCCGCGCAGCTTGTCCTGCTGCTCCGGGCTCAGCGCACCGGCGCCGGGCATCACATTGTTGCCGGTCAGGTGGATGAGCCATTCAACCTCGACGGCGACGCGGTCGCGGTTGAGGGCGGCCTCGGAAAGATAGTCGACCAGCGGCGCGACGGCGGACTGGTAACGGCCGTCCAGCGGACCGAGCGCGATCTGGTGGTCGGACGCGGCGAGGGCCAGGCGTCCGGACGGCGTGCGGGTTTCGGCTGTGGCGGCAGTTTCAGGCATGTGCCGATTCTTTCATGAAGTGCCGCCGGGCCTTAAGCACGCCGATCGATATGACTTCCGGCCGCGTGCGCGTCCGGGTCTCCGGCCTGTCCGGCCGGTCGTTGTCCACATGGCTGCACGGAAGGCTTCAGTCAGCCCGCCGGGGCCCCTAGCGTCGGTGTTATGAGCTCCGGGACCAGCCGCATCAGCACCATCGGCAGCAACAGCAACAGCAACAGCAACAGCGCCGGCGCCGGCGCGCCCGCGGGCGCCGTGTTGGCCTCCGATGCCGCCGCCTGCGCCTCCCGCAGCTACGAGGTCCAGCAGCTTGCCGCACGCGTGGCCGCCTGCGTGGACCACGCCGACGCCGTGCTGGCCCAGCTCGTCCGGGTGGAACTGCAGGGCTGGCAGTCCCCGGCCGGCCGGGCCTACCGGACGTCTGTCTCGCTGCAAGCCGCAGCTCTGGCCCGCAGCCGGACGGCCCTGCAGGAGGCTGTGGCCGCGGTGCTCCGTCATGCCCAGAACGTGGCCGTATCGCCTGGACGGCCCGGTTACTGATGGCAGAGGCCTCGCCGGCCGGTGCCGGGGGAGCGCCCGTCCCCGCCGCTCCCATGGAGGGGCTCCGGATCCGCGGCGGAGTCGGCGGACTCAGCTTCCAGTTCGAGGAGTTGCTGGCCGGAGTGTCGGCGCTGGACGGGATGGCCCGCGAGTTGGCAGCCGTGGAGGCGGAGGCCGACGGCGTGCGGCGCGCCCTGTTCACGTTCCAGTTCGACTCGTACTCCAGTGGCAGCCAGGCGATCATCGCCGTCGGGGAGGGCGCCCGGACCCTCGGCAGCGTCCGGATGGAGCTCGAGAGTCTCTGTAGCGAGGTCCGGGCGAGCCATCAGGAGTACGAATCCGCCGAAGCCGGGAACACCCTGCTCCTGCGGATCGGCCGGGCCGGCCCGGCGTACGGGCCGCTGTGGGGACTGTTCGGCCTGCCTGCAATCACGGTGCGCGATACGGTGGAGGACGAGATCGCCCAGGCGCCCGCGCGGCTGGCGCTATTACTGGGCCTTCCGGCCAGCCTGGCCGCGGCAACGCAGATGACCGGCAGCGCGGCCGGTGTCCGCTTCGCCGTCCGCGGGTTGACGGCCGGGCCGGGCGTGGAGTTCCTGCGTCCCAGACCCGTCCGGATCGCTGGCCGGGAAACTCGGACCGAAGAGGTTGACGTGTCACCGGCAGGATTGCTGCTGCGGGCCCAGGCTGTCGGCCGGAACAGCGGGGACATCGAGGTCCTCGAGTTGGGCGAGAGCGGAAGCCGCGCCTGGGTGGTGGTCATCCCGGGCACCCAGCTGGATGGACTACCCGCCGGCACCAACCCCTTCGACGCCGGCGGTATCGCGGAGGGCCTGGGCTACGGCTCGGCTGAGACCGCCGCGGCCATCCGGACGGCGCTGGCGCAGGCCGGGGCCAGGGCGGGCGACCAGGTGGCCGCCGTCGGCTACAGCCAAGGTGGTATCCATGCCATGAACCTCAGCCAGGACAAGGCGTTCCTCGCCGACTACGACCTGAAGTTCGTGCTGACGGCCGGTTCGCCGGTGGGCGGGATCGAGCCGGTGGCCGGCACCGTTAGCCTGCACTTGGAACATGAGCAGGACTGGGTGCCTGGGGCGGACGGGCTGCCCAACCCGGACACGAAAAACCGGGTCACCGTCACCTCGACCAGCCCTGTCCCCGCACACGAATGGCTGGGGTCCGGCATGGGGCCGGGCCACGACATGAGCCGCTACGCCGAGAGCGCCCGGATCGTGGCGGGCAGCCCGGATCCGTCTCTCCAAGCTTCGACCGCTGCGCTCGCTGCCGTGGTCGGCGCGGGCGGCACCGCCACGGTCACTCGCTTCTCCCTGCGGCGTGACGCGATGCCGCCGCGGCGGGAACTGCCCGCGGCGCCGGGGCCGCGGTCCGGGCGGGGAAGCGCCACAGGCGCTGTTCCTAACGCTGGAGCGCGGGAAGGAAGCTGGCCACGAGGGACACCGCGCTGATAATGAGGGCGGCGAACACCGCCGTCCAGAAAAACGAGTCGATGGTGAAATGCACGGTGGTGTAGCTGCTGACCCAGGACGTCAGGTAAAGCATTCCCGCGTTGATGACAACCGTGAAAAGGCCCAGGGTGAGGATAGTGATCGGCAGTGACAGGAGGCTGACGATCGGCTTGACGAAGGCGTTGACGAGGCCGAAGATCAGGCCGATGAACAGGTAGCCCATGACGATGCCAACGGTGCCGTTGCCCGTGGTGGAAATATCAAGGCCGGTGAGGATCCAACACGCGATAGCCAGGGCCAGCGCGTTAACGATGACTCGAACGATGAATGAGCGCATGGGCTCATGCTGTCATAAGCCCGGCGGCAGCGGCAGGGACCATATCCCCCTGTTGTGGCAGCGACCCGAAGTAGGCTGGTTGGCATGACTTCAACAGAGAACACGGCCGGGGGCGTCAGGCCCCGCCCGGTGGTAGGCCTCCTTCCCAGCTACGCGGCCGGCAAACCGCCCGTCCCCGTCGAGGGCCTGGTCAGCTACAAACTTTCCTCCAACGAAAACCCGCTCCCCCCGATCCCTGCCGTGCAGCAGGCCATCGCGGCGCAGACCGACTTCAACCGCTACCCGGATCCGCTGAGCAGCAGGCTCCGCGCTGCACTCGCCGGATTCCTCGACGTTCCCGCCGAGGATATCGTTACCGGCGCCGGAAGCCTCGGGGCCCTGAACCAGCTGCTGGCCACCTTCGCCGGGCAGAACGACGACGGCAAGCCCGACGAGGTCATCTACGCCTGGCGCTCCTTCGAGGCATACCCGATCTCCGTCGGCCTGGCCGGGGCCGAGAGTGTTCGGATCCCGTTGACCGGCGACGGCCGCCACGATCTCGACGCCATGGCAGAAGCAGTCACGGCGCGGACCCGGATGATTCTGCTGTGCACTCCGAACAACCCCACCGGCCCGATCCTCACTGCCGAGGAAACTGAGCGGTTCATCAAGCAGGTTCCCGCCGACGTCGTGGTGGTCATCGACGAGGCCTACCAGGAGTTCGTCCGCGACGAGCGGGCCGTCGACGGCATCGAAATGTACCGGAAGTACCCGAACGTTGTTGTCCTGCGGACCTTCTCGAAGGCCCACGGCCTGGCCGGGCTGCGGGTTGGCTACAGCGTGTCCCAACCCGACCTCACGCAGCACCTGCGCGTCGCTGCCACGCCCTTCGCGGTCTCCCAGATCGCCGAATCCGCGGCCGTGACTTCGCTGGAGCACTTTGGTGAGGTTGTAGAAAGGGTACAAAGCATCGTCGATGAACGGGACCGGGTCACCACCGGACTCCGTGATCTCGGCTGGTTCGTGCCGGCGGCCCAGGGCAACTTCGTGTGGCTCAATCTGGGTGCCGACAGTGCGGAATTCGCCGCCCTGGCGGGCGAGCGGGCCCTCTCCGTACGCGCCTTCGCCAATGAGGGTGTGCGGGTCAGCATCGGTGAGGCGGAGGCAAACACCCGCTTCCTGGAACTCTGTGCGATCTATACAAAACCGCCGCGGCGTTCCTAGCGCTTAACATGACGGCCGCGGCGAGTCTACTGCGGATAAAGTAAGGACGAGTAAGCCAAAATATATGCCGAATCGGGAATGTATTACCGATCCGGCATATATCCCAGCGATTGCGGCGCATTCGGATGCGGCAAGCAAGGAGACGGTATGGGCGCCACACATCTGCCCGCTACCGAGTTCGACGGAACTGACATTGAGGACCGGCTCGAGGCAGAGGCCGAAGCGCGCCTGGGCGATCCTGCCGAGCCGATGGTGCAGCTCCTCGCTCCGGACGGCACCCTGGGCTCCGACCCGGTTTTCACGGAATACGCCGAGCGGATAGACCCGGAGAAACTGCGCGGGTTCTTCGCCGACATGGCCAGGATCCGCCGCTTCGACGTGGAGGCAACCGCTCTCCAGCGGCAGGGCCAGCTCGCGCTGTGGGTGCCGCTCACCGGTCAGGAGGCCGCCCAGATCGGCTCCGGCCGGGCCAGCCAGCCGCAGGACTACATCTTTCCCACCTACCGCGAGCACGGCGTCGCCCTGACCCGCAATGTGGATCTCGCCGAGCTGCTGCGCCAGTTCCGCGGCGTGTCCAACGGCGGCTGGAACCCCAAGGACACCAACTTCCACCTGTACACCTTGGTTCTCGCGGCTCAGACCCCGCATGCCGTGGGCTACGCGATGGGCATCCAGCGCGACCAGAAATTCGCGGCGTCGGCTGCGGTGGCGGACGGATCAGCCGGCCACCCCGTGGAACCCAAGGCTGCCGTTATGGTCTACTTCGGCGACGGCGCCAGCTCCGAAGGCGACGTGCACGAGTCGATGGTTTTCGCCGCTTCTTACAAGGCCCCCGTGGTGTTCTTTTGCCAGAACAATCACTGGGCAATCTCTGTTCCCAGCTCCGTGCAGACCCGCATCCCGCTGGCCAACCGGGCCAAGGGGTACGGATTCCCCGGCATCCGGGTGGACGGAAACGACGTGATCGCCGTCCATGCCGTCACCGAGTGGGCACTGGAACGGGCCAGACAGGGCGACGGTCCGGTGCTGATCGAAGCCTTCACCTACCGCGTCGGCGCGCACACCACGGCCGACGATCCCACGAAATACCGGGAATCCGCCGAGGAAGGCCGGTGGCGGGCCAAGGACCCGCTGGAGCGCCTGGAGAAATACCTCCGCGCCGCGGGACTGGCCGACGACGCGTTCTTCGAGCAGGTCGCGGCGGACGGCGACGAACTGGCCGCCTATGTCCGCAAGACCACCTACGATCTCGAAACCCCGGACATCCGGACTGCCTTCGCCAACACCTACGTGGAGGCCCACCCGCTGGTGACCGAGGAGCTGGCCTGGTTCGAGGAGTACAGTGCAGGATTCGCCGCAGAGGCGTCCGTCGATCAGGCAACGACTGCCTCGGCAGGACCCGCAGACCCGGCCAAGACGGAGGATGCATCCCACTGATGACCACCATGACCATTGCCAAGGCCATTAATGAAGGCCTCCGCGCAACGCTAAACAACCACCCCAGGGCCCTTCTTATGGGCGAGGACATCGGACCCCTGGGCGGCGTGTACCGCGTCACCGACGGTCTCTTCGCCGAGTTCGGCGCAGACCGCGTGGTGGATACGCCGCTTGCTGAATCCGGCATCATCGGCACCGCGATCGGGCTGTCCCTGCGCGGCTACCTGCCCGTCTGCGAAATCCAGTTCGACGGTTTCGTGTTTCCCGGGTTCAACCAGATCACCACGCAGCTGGCCAAAATGCACTCGCGCAGCAACGGCAATCTGACCGTGCCGGTCGTCATCCGGATTCCCTATGGCGGCGGCATCGGCTCGATCGAGCACCACTCCGAGTCCCCGGAAGCACTGTTCGCCCACACGGCCGGCCTGCGCATCATCACGCCGTCCAACCCGCACGACGCGTACTGGATGATCCAGCAGGCTGTCGAATGCCAGGATCCGGTGATCGTGTTCGAACCCAAGCGCCGCTACTGGCTCAGGGGAGAGGTCGACACGCAGTCTCCCGGAACGTCCGCGGATCCGTTCAAGGCACACGTGCTGCGCGCCGGAACGGACGCCACCGTGGTGGTCTACGGACCGTTAGTGCCGGTGGCCCTGGCCGCGGCCAACGCCGCCGCGGAGGACGGCCACAGTGTCGAGGTCATCGACCTGCGTTCCATCTCGCCGATCGATTTCGACACCGTCACAGACTCCGTGAGGAAGACGGGCCGGCTGATCGTGGCCCACGAGGCCCCGACGTTCGGCGGAATCGGCGGCGAAATTGCTGCCCGGATCAGTGAGCGTGCCTTCCACTCGCTCGAGGCGCCCGTCATCCGCGTTGGCGGCTTCCACATGCCCTATCCGGTGGCCAAGGTGGAGGAAGACTACCTCCCGGACATCGACCGCATCCTCGAGGCCCTGGACCGTGCCCTTTCCTACTGACCGCTTCCAGCTGAGGCGCCTTTCCCCAACAAGGACAACATGACTCTCCACAAGTTCAACCTCCCCGATGTGGGCGAAGGACTCACCGAGGCCGAGATCGTCGCCTGGAAGGTCAAACCCGGCGACACGGTGGCCATCAACGATGTCCTGTGCGAAATCGAGACGGCAAAATCCCTCGTCGAACTGCCCTCTCCGTTCGCGGGCACCGTCACGGAACTGCTTGTCCCCGAGGGCCTGACAGTCGACGTCGGGACCGCGATCATCAGCGTGAGCGATGCGGCGCCGTCCGACGCGGCTGCCGCGCCGGCCCCCGATGCTCCGCTGTACGGGAAGCTGGAGGCAGACATGTCCGACGCCGCCGAATCGGCAGGGCGTCCGGCCGGCGGTCCGCTGGTGGGCTCCGGTCCCAAGGCCGACGCCGTCAAGCGCCGCCGGCGCGTGGCCGCCCCGGCCGCCAAGCCGGCGGTTCCGGCCGCCGGGCCGGTAGAGGCGCACGACATCTGGATCAGTCCGGAGGCCGTCGCCCACGCGGAGCATCCGGCCCCGGCCGACAACATCGACCAGCGGCCAACGCTCGGTGGCGCCATCAGCGGTCTGGTCAGCAGGGTCCTGGCCAAGCCGCCGGTGCGCAAAATTGCGCGGGATCTTGGCATCGATTTGGCCGATGTTGTCCCCACCGGCGCCCGCGGTGAAGTAACCCGCGAGGACCTCGTGAGTTACCAGGCGCAGCGCGACGCCGAGGTGGACCAGGCCGACACGTTTTGGGGCAAGACCGGCCGTCCGCAGGAGCAGCGGATCGAGCGGATTCCGGTCAAGGGCGTCCGCCGAGCCACCGCCAGGGCCATGGTCGAATCGGCCTTCGCTGCCCCGCACGTCAGCATCTTCGTCGACGTCGACGCCAGCCGTACGATGGAGTTCGTCAAACGACTCAAGGCCTCGCGCGATTTCGAAGGTATCAAGGTCTCCCCGCTGCTGATCCTGGCCAAGGCCGTCATTTGGGCTGCGGCACGCAACCCCAGCGTCAATGCGACCTGGGTGGACAATCCTGACGGAAGCGACTCCGCTGAGATCCATGTCAAGCACTTTATGAACCTCGGAATCGCCGCCGCCACGCCCCGCGGCCTGATGGTCCCGAACATCAAAAACGCCCAAGACCTCTCGCTCAAGGAGCTGGCGCTGGCCCTGAACAACCTCGCCACCACCGCCCGGGCCGGCAAAACCCAGCCCGCCCAGATGCAGGGCGGCACGCTGACCATCACGAACATCGGCGCTCTCGGGATCGATACCGGCACGCCGATCATCAACCCTGGCGAGGTGGCTATCGTTGCCTTCGGCACGATCAAGCAGAAGCCCTGGGTCCTCGACGGCGAGGTTATCCCGCGCTGGATCACAACCTTGGGCGGCTCATTCGACCACCGCGTGGTGGACGGTGACCTCTCGGCGCGGTTCATGGCCGACGTCGCGGCGATCCTGGAAGAGCCGGCCCTGCTGCTGGACTGAGCCGTCGGGAAAGGACCGCCGACGCCCTGACGCTCCATCCAGGGCGATTCGATTGGTATGCAAAACGTCCCAATAGCTCGAAAATAGGTATTTCCCCGGGCCCGACGCGCACATCACCCCGCTCCCGCCGCGATGCACGGAGCCGCGGTCAGCGACTTCACCGCGGTATCGCTGGACCAGCCCCTTGCCCAGGTGACCCTGGCCCGTAGCTCGCGCGCCGCCCGCTACATCGAAGGGCCCCTTCGCGATCAATATTCTTTCGCTCGAACCGCTGCCGGTGGCCCTGTTCTTTGCCGGCAACGCCCGCGAGGAGGAGCCAGAGTGGACCCGGGACGACAACGTCCCGGTGCTGACCCGCAACGCCACTCTAGGATGCCGCCCGTGGAACATCTACGGCGGCGGCGATCACATCATCGTCGTCGGCGAGGTCATCGGGATGGAAGTCACCAAGCGCGAACCGATCCTGTCTCTCGGCGGCCTGTTCCATACGATCGGACGCGGTGTCGAGGACGCCCGGAGGAACCACCCCGTCACGGCCGCCGGAGCGGGCTGGTTCGCGGGCTCCGGTTCCTTCAGGCCTCTTCACAGCCCTGCGCCGTTCTAGCCGCAAGCCAGTCGGACTCCCCGAAGCGGCGCTCCCGCCCAGTTGCTTAGGCCCGAACCGCGCCGCGCCCCGGGATTTCCGGGGTGTGCGGTGGCCAAACAGCATTCAGGCCGACAGCAACTGGGCGGGAACACGAACGACGCTAGGGCTAGCTTCCCGTGTAACTTGTCAACAGCGCGGTCAGCTCCGGATCGCCGCTGATCGCGGCGACGGCGACGACGGCGGCGAACATCACGCCGGCGAACGCCGTGGCGCATGCGGTCACTACGGCCAGGAACCGCCAGTCATCGCGGAGGACGCTCCGCATCGTTTCGGGCATGCGCAGCCCGGGCGAAATGACGTTGGGGGCGCTGTCCGTGGAACCGTCGTCCAGGAAGGCGACGACCCGGCCGGAGTGGCGGTCCACGCGCATGGAGCTGATGTGGTTGCCGTGACGGGCCAGGAGAATGTCGTGGCCAACGAGCTGGCGACGATGAAGAGTCGGCATTTTCATCCCCTGAAAAGTAAGAAAACTTGGATGTCCACGCCGTTGGGGGCACTATCAATTTTAGTGCCGGCCACCGGTTGCGGCGGCCCCAAATCCGCGTGAGGCTGCCCACTGGGAGGAGGCGACGCGGCCCGGCGCGGTCGGACCTCGTGGCGAACGCGAGGCTGTCCTGCTGGGTGCTCTAGGTCACCCCGGAGGACCGGCTGCTGGTACTGCAAGATCCTGTGCCGGCTGCTTCGGAGGGCAGGGGCGGCAGCCGGGTAAGCCTGAGACCGACGGGCCCTGCACCTGGGTAAGCGGGCGGCCCGCCTGGGCCCGACCTCCTGCGGCGATCATGGCGTACGTCACAGCACCGACGCGGGGCTCTAGGTACGTTGGGACCAGCCGACGTCCGGACCCGCGCGTTCTAGTGAAAGTGGACCCAGTCCTTGAAGACTTCCCCTGCTCCGAAGAACGTTACCGGCGGGATGCGCAAGGTGCCGCGTGTCCTAGGTGCCGTTGGCCTCGCCATCGTCGTGCTGGTTGCGGCCTCCGCCGGGATCAACACGGCCATGGGGGCGGTGGAGATGGCGAACATTCTGCCCTACGGCGAGAAAGTCGGCCTTGGCGGCGGCGAGGTCAACGTCATGGTGACCGGGGACTCGGACCGGACTCTGGTGTTGCGCAGCGGCTACGGTGGGGCCTCGCCGGTGCTGGACTTCAAACCCCTTATCGATGATCTGGACGACGACTTCACTGTCGTGGTCATCGAGCGGTTCGGCTATGGCTACAGCGACCTGGATGTCACCGACCGCACGGTCGAGAACATCTCGACCGAGCTCCACGACACCCTGGCCGGGCTGAAGGTTCAGGGTTCCTACGTGCTGGTGGCCCACTCGCTCGCGGGAATCTACAGCCTGGACTACATCAGTCGCTTCCCCGGTGAGGTTTCGGCCCTCGTCACGATCGATGCGACAGTTCCTGAGGACTTTGCAGTGGCACCCCGGAGAAGCTCGTGGGAACGCCTCCTGTCGGTCAGCGGCTGGGTGCGTTGGATGACCGCACTGAATCCTGCAATCACGGCACCGGCCGCCCCGGCCGGGGTTTATCCGGAGGCGACGATCGGGAAGATCCGGTCGATGACCGTCTGGAACTACGCCAACCCGGCAATCATCGATGAGAACAACAGGATGGCGGAGAACTTCGCGGCGGTGTCCGCCCTGGCCTATCCGGCGGATCTTCCCGTGCTGGCGTTCCTGTCCCAACAGCTGGTCAACGCCAACGCGGAGTGGTATCCCGCCCATGCGCGGCAGCTGGAGTTACTGGATCGTTCCCAGATCGTCGTGCTCGCGGACGATCACTACCTTTACTGGACACACTCCCGGGAAATCGGCATCACGCTGCGGCAGTTCCTCCGCTGAAAGGCAACCGCGTGCCGCACCGAAGGGGCCAGTACCAGAGGGAAACGCCGCCGCGTCTGGCTTCAGCTCGGAATCGGCCTGGCGTTCGCCGTCCTGACCGGGCGGAACAACCTTGCTTTCCACGATGTTCCGCCGCAAGGCTCGGGCCTCCCGGGGTGGACGTCGCTGGCTGACTGGCTCCGGCTGCTCGGGGAGAAGTGCTTCGGTGCGGGACCGGGGACCTTTGTCGTCAATCCCGTTACGTGCGCAGCGCTCCCGGTCCTGCTGCTGGCCGACACCCAAACTTTATCCAGAACGGCTTCGTTGAGGAGAGTTCCTTTTCAGGGGCGCTGCAGACGCGGCTGGTCCTCGCTGTCGGGACAGGGTGGGCGCTGGTGCTCCAGGCGCTGCTGCTCGGCGTCTGGCACCTTCGCCTGGGCTTTACCAACACCGGGCATGCCGGCACTATCGTTCCGCAGTCAGTCCTCGGGCTGGCGTTCCCGGTTCCGGGGCGCCCCCGAGGTCTCGCCTACTCCGAGGCGTCGGTCTTCGCGATGTAGACGTCGCAGGGGGCATTGTGGGCCACGGAGTTGGCAATACTGCCAAGCACACGACCCAGCCCCTGCATCCGCCGGTTCCCGACCACGATCAACTGGGCGCCGGATCGGGCCGCCTCGTCGATCAGTGCCTCGGCCGGCTTGCCGCGGGCGGCGGCATAGGTAACCTTCAGTGCGGGCGTGCGGAGGCTGTCTGCGACGCTCCGGGCAACCTTCTCGGCGTCCCCCGCATCGGAGACAATCCATTTGTCGCTGCCGCTGCCGAAGACCTCGGTCCTGTCACTGTCGAACGCGCTGACCACATGAAGCGTGGCCCCAAGCGAGGCGGCCAGGTCGCGGGCAGTCTGTGCGGCCCTGAGGGCAGTCTCGCTGCCATCAACGCCGACAACAATAATTCCGGTCATGTATTGCTCCTTGAGGTCAACGAACGGCTGTGGCCAGGTACCGATGACTCAGGCTACAGCGCTGCAATGGCTTCGCGCAGGACCGGCGCCAGCCGGCGGACACCTTCGCGGATGGACTTAGGAGGAACGGCGCTGAAGGCCAGCCGGATCTTGTTGGACGGGTCGTCCGAATGTGTGAATGCCGCGCCCGGAATGAAGACCACCCCGGCGTCGATCGCCTTTTTCAGCAACGGGTACGTGTCCACGCCCTCGGGCAAGGTGACCCAGACGAAGAAACCACCCTCCGGACGGGTCCAGTTCAGGCCTGGCGGCATGAACTCGTCGAGGGCGGCCAACATCGCATCGCAGCGCTCCTTGTACAGCCCCCGGTACGTTTCGATCTGCCCACGCCAGTCGTAGTCGCGGAGGTACGCCGAGACAAGCATCTGGTTGAGGGTCGGCGGACACAGTGTGACTGACTCCGAGGCCAGGTAATAACGGCGCTGAAGATGTGCCGGTACAAGGGCCCAGCCGATCCGCAGGCCGGGCGCAAAAATCTTCGAGAAGGACCCCAGGTAGATCACGTCGTTCGGGTTGGCGGCGCGCAGCGGGGTGAGTGGCTTGCCGTCGAAGCGGAGCAGCCCGTAGGGGTTGTCCTCTAGGACCAAAACATTCGCCTTGCGGCATATGTCTACGACCTGCTGCCGCCGCTCCGTGGAAAGCGTAATGCCGGAGGGGTTGTTGAAGCTCGGGATCGTGTACAGGAACTTGACGTTCTTGCCTGCTGCCTGCAGCGCGGCAATTCTGGTTTCCAGACGGTCCGGGATGATGCCGTCGGCGTCCATTGGCACGGTGGCGACCTCGACCTGGTAGGCCTCGAAGGTGTTCAGGGCGCCCACGTAGGTGGGGTCTTCGACGAGCACCACGTCGCCTGGGTTGCAGAAGACCTTGGCCGCAACGTCCTGCGCTGACTGTGAGCCGGCGGTGACTACGACATTTTCCGGCTTGGCGTCCAGGATTCCCTCGGCGGCCATCACTTCGCAGATCTGGGTCCGGAGTTCCTCCGTGCCCTGCCCGCCGCCGTACTGCAGGGCGGTCATGCCTTGTTCGGCGATAATCTTCGCGGCGGTCTGGCCGAGCCGTTCCAGCGGCAGCGACTGGAGGTAGGGGCTTCCGCCCGCCAGGGAGACGAGGCCGGGCCGCATCGAAATGTCGAAGACATCGCGGACCGCCGATTGCTTGATATTTGCTGCGCGCTCCGAGAACAGTTCCTCGTGGCGGTGGGCGGACGTGGCCGCTCGTTCGATTGCGTCAATTGCCTCAGCCGGGAGTATTTCTGCGGCTGCATCAAGTGTTTCGTGGGTCACATCTCCCAGAATACAACCTGTGTTGCCGAATAGAAAACGTTTGTTTCCAGGTACGGCGAAGCGCGCCGGACGCAGGACGCGCCCGGGCCGCTGGTGTGCGCGGGGTCATCCGTTGGACGTGGTCGGAGCGCGCCAGCCTGGAACGGTTCGCGGCTTTCCTCGATGTGAAGGGCGTACCGCGGCGCCGGGAATCCGCTGCGGTAACGGACGGCCGCCCCGTGGATCCGCGTAGCGGCTGTCTGAAGTCGGCGCGGGAAACGCGGACGGGCGCGGAAAGCGCGGTGCGGGCGTGCGGGGGCGTCGTACGCGGTTCAGGATCGGGGCGACCGGGCGGCGGGTCATCCGGTGGACCTGGTCGGAGCTTGCCAGCCTGGAGAGGTTCGCGGCGTTCCTGGATGCGAAGGGCGTACCGCGGAGTGCGCCGGGAATCCGCTACGGAAACGGACAGCCGCTACGTGGATCCGCGTAGCGGCTGTCCGAAAGCGGCGCGGAAATCGCGATGCGCGCGGGGCCGGCAGTGGACATCGGGGCGGGCGCGGTGCTCCGGATCCGGGCCACCGGGCGGCGGGTCATCAGGTGGGTCTGGGTCGGAGCTCGCGGGTACGGCGAATCCGCTGCGGAAACAGACAGCCGCTACGTGGATCCACGTAGCGGCTGTCTGAAAGCGGCGCGGAAATCGCGGCGCGGGCGGTGTGCCGGGGGATTAGGCCGCGGCGACCGTGCGGGATTCTTCCAGTGCGACGAAAACACCCTTGATCTGCTCGACAACCTCGGCGTCGTCCTTCGGGTGGACCTCGGCGAAGCGGACCATGGAGCCGGGGACGGCGAGCTTGACGTCCTCGAGGACCGTGGCGCCGGCGATGCCGACGGCCTTGCGGGCCTCGTCCTGGGCCCAGACTCCGCCGAACTGGCCGAAGGCGGTGCCGACGACGGCGGTCGGCTTGCCGGTCAGGGCGCCGGCGCCGTAGGGGCGGGACAGCCAGTCGATGGCGTTCTTCAGCGAGGCCGGGACGGTGCCGTTGTGCTCTGGGGTGACCAGCAGGAGGGTGTCGGCGTCGTTGGCAGCGGCGCGCAGGGCGGCTGCAGCGGCGGGGACCTGGCCCTCGACGTCGATGTCCTCGTTGTAGAACGGGATGTTGCCGAGGGTTTCGTGGATGAGGACGTCAACGTGCTCGGGAGCGTTCAGCGCGATGGCTTCGGCGAGCTTCTGGTTGGTGGAGTCGGCGCGGAGGCTGCCGACCAGGGCGAGGACGGTGTTCTTGGACATGGGTACTCCTGGGTGTCGCGCCGCGGGTGACCCGCGGCTGGCTGATCATGGAGGCTTTGCTGGCCTTCACTGATCCAAACGGACTGCGGTCCGTTTCTATTTCCGGGTGGCTAGAATGTGCCGTGTGAGCTTAATCCCAATCCGCCCGGGCAGGGAGCCTGAACGCCGCGACGCAGCCCGGAACCGCGAACTGCTGCTCCGCGCCGCCCGCGAGCTGATCGAGGAATGTGGTGCGGACGGACTGACCATGGGCGCGCTGGCGAACCGGGCCGGCGTGGGCAAGGGGACAGTGTTCCGCCGCTTCGGCAGCCGCGCAGGACTCATGATGACGCTGCTCAGCGACGCCGAGGCCGAGTTCCAGGGACGCTTTATGTTTGGTCCGCCGCCGCTGGGCCCCGGCGCTCCGCCGCTGGAGAGG
Source organism: Arthrobacter ginsengisoli (assembly GCF_031456935.1). Classification (NCBI taxonomy): domain Bacteria; kingdom Bacillati; phylum Actinomycetota; class Actinomycetes; order Micrococcales; family Micrococcaceae; genus Arthrobacter; species Arthrobacter ginsengisoli. The sequence goes on from NZ_JAVDVQ010000004.1 coordinate 207,819, forward strand.
CTCGTAGCGTTCGGTACGGAACGCATCGACTGGGTGCTGGAATTCGGCGAGCTTGCCCGTGCCGCAGACGTGTCGGCCTACAACCGGTTCGATGTACCGGCGGCCGTGCTCTGGCACCGGCATCTGGAGATGCTGCTGCGGGAAGCGGGAGTGACGGCCGACCCCTGGCTGATGTCCACGTCGCTGAGCGCCGTCCTGGAGCCGGAACGGATCCTGCACGCGCTCCGCGTCCACGGCGTTGCCACGGAGCGGCTCGCCGCGTCCTGGTGTGAGCTCGTCTCGCGCATCGTGCGCGCGGCCTAGTGCAATCGGGCCCGGCCGAACCGGACCAATTCAATTCCCCGGAATTATTCATAACGATCTGATACCTGACTCGCGGAATGCCGGAACGTGCGGCATCGGACAGCAGTGTCCATGTGATAGTTTCCTCTGGAATGTGACCCGCGACATAGTCCACCAGGACCCGCCGCACGGCCCGCGGGCGGCCAGCTACCCGCTGGCCTGGATCCCGGATCGGCAGCGGTAATCCCCTGCCGGGACAGGAGCTACGGAAGGATCAGAAGTGAATCTTGTCAGGAATCCTGCGCACGGCGAGGCAGAAACAGCCGGTCCGGCAAAGGCAGCAGGCACTGCACAGACAACGGCCTTCCGGAACTAATCGCCCATGATCCGATACCTCGCCAAGCGCGCCATCACCTATGCCTTCATGATCTTCCTGACCACCACCGCCGGGTACTTCCTGGCTGTGAACACGCTGCAGCCCGCGCTGCTGGAGCAGGAGCGGATCCCGCGGCCCACCCCGGAGCAGGTGGCCAACTCCTTCCGGCTCAAGGGTCTCGACCCGGAGCTCAGCCCCTGGGAGCGCTACGTGGAGTGGCTCACGGCGATCGTCACCCGCTGGGACTGGGGACGCAGCCCCAACGGCGCGTTCATCAACGCCGAATTCGGCGACCGGGTCTGGATCTCGACCCGGCTGTTCCTGGCCTCCATCATCCTGACCCTGATCATCGGCGTGGCACTGGGCGTATATACGGCAGCGCGGCAGTACAAGGCCTCGGACCGGGTCATCACCTCGTACAGCTACCTCGTCTACATCGTGCCCGCGCCGATCGCCTACTTCCTGGTGCAGCTCGGTGCCATCAACATCAACGAGTCGGTCGGCGAACGCATCTTCTTTGTCACCGGCATTTCCACGCCAGGACTGGATGGCGGCGGCTGGGCGCAATTCGTCGACATGCTGGCGCACTACGCAGTGCCGACCTTCGCGATCACGATCGTGGGCTGGGGCACCTATCAGATTGCCCAGCGCCAGTACCTCCTGGACAACGTCAATGCCGACTTTGTCCGCACGGCGCGGGCCAAGGGCCTGACCCGGAACCAGGCCATCAGCCGGCATGCCCTGCGGGTGTCCTTTATCCCCGTGGCGCAAAGCATCGCTTTCACCATCCCGGCCATTTTCGCCGGAGGCTTCTTCGCCGAGAAAATCTTCGCCTGGCACGGCGTCGGCTCCTGGAGCATTGACGCGATCGCCCTGCAAGACGTCAATGCTGCGACGGCGACCCTCGCCTACGGCTCTGTGATCTTCGCGATCGGCGCGATCCTGGCCGACTTCGCCACCACGCTGGTCGACCCGAGAGTGCGGGTGCAGTAACCATGACCAACCTCAACACCATCGACCCCGCCGCCGTCACCGGCGGGGCAAACATCGAGATCAACGACGTCGTCATCGCGAAGTCCTCGATCATCATCCGCCGCTTCCTGCGCAACCGGACCGCCGTCGTCGGCCTAGCCGTCTTCCTGGCCCTGACCATGTTCTCCTTTCTGGGTGGTCTTTTCACCAGCTGGGACAAGGAGACGATCGACCCGTTCAATATCGGCATGCCGCCATCGTCCGAGCACCTGCTGGGCACCTCCCAGGCCGGCATCGACCTCTACGCCCTGACCGTGGAGGGCACCCGGATCTCGATCCTGATCGGCCTTGTCGTCGGCCTCATCTCGGTGCTGATCGCCGCCGTGTACGGCTGCACGATGGCCTACTTTGGCGGGAAAGTGGACACGGTCATGCTCTTCATCCTCGAGGCCCTGATCATGATGCCGGCCCTGCTGGTCGTCGCCGTGGCCACGAGCGGCGGCGGCAACGGACTGCAGCAGTCCCTGCCCAGCTGGCTCCTGCTGATCATCGTGCTGCTGGTCTTCAGCTGGATGGGCACCGCCCGTCTCATCCGCTCACTCTCGATGTCGCTGATGACACGCGATTTCGTCAAGGCTGCCCAGTACATGGGGATTCCGCCGCGGCGCATCGTGTGGCGGCATCTTGTCCCGAACATCGGCTCACTGCTGGTCCTGGACATCACCCGCGGCATCACCGGCGCGATCCTGGCCGAGGTTGCGTTCTCCTTCATCGGGATCGGCATCAAGGTCCCGGACGTCAGCCTGGGGGTGCTGATCGGCCAGGCCACCTCCCAGGTTTCCACGTTCCCGTGGATGTTCTGGGTCCCGCTGACGGTCATGTTCCTGCTGACCGGTTCGCTGGCCATGATGAACGATGGCCTGCGTGATGCGTTCGATCCCAGCTCCAGCTCCGTCGGCCGCGCCAAGAGGGGCGGACCCGAGAAGAGTGAGCCGGGCAAAACACACGAGCCCGCAGGGAAGAAGACCCCATGAGCCACGAAATGACCGCCGGAATCGGACCCGCCGACGTTTCCCTTTCCCCCTCCGCCCTCGCAACCTCCACTGCCGAGCGCCTGCACGTAGCCGGGCTGCACACGCCGTCGGAGGCAGTGCTCTCCGTCCGCGACCTCAACGTCCGCTTCAACACGGAGAACGGCGTTTTACACGCCGTCCGCGGCATCGACTTCGACCTCCGCGCCGGCAAAACGCTGGGCATCGTGGGCGAATCGGGCTCCGGGAAGTCCGTTACGTCCATGGCCATCATGGGCCTGTTGCCCCCGACGGCGGAGGTCAACGGTTCGGTCCGGCTGCAGGGCACGGAACTGCTGGGACTCAGCGACAAGGCCATGTGCCGGTACCGAGGCAACGACATCGCCATGGTCTTCCAGGATCCGCTGTCGTCCCTCACGCCGGTCTATACGGTCGGCAACCAGATCATCGAGGCGCTTACGGTCCACAACCCCACCATGAGCAGGCGGGCCAAGGAGGCGCGCGCCGTCGAACTTCTCGGCATGGTGGGCATCCCCAGCCCAAAAGACCGGCTCAAGGCCTTCCCGCACGAATTTTCCGGCGGCATGCGCCAGCGCGTCATGATCGCCATCGCCATCGCTAACAACCCGCGTGTACTGATCGCCGACGAGCCGACGACGGCGCTCGACGTCACCATCCAGGCGCAGGTCCTCGAGGTGCTGCACACCGCGCAGGAGGAAACCGGCGCCGCCGTCGTGATGATCACCCACGACCTGGGTGTCGTTGCCGGCATGGCGGACGACATCATGGTGATGTACGCCGGCAAGCCGGTGGAGACCGGCGGCGTCGACGACATTTACTACAACCCGCGGATGCCCTACACCATGGGCCTGCTCGGCGCCGTGCCGCGCGTTGACGTTGCCGAGAAGTCCTCGCTGGTGCCGATCGAGGGCATCCCGCCCAACCTCATTCAAGCCACCACCGGTTGTTCCTTCGCGCCGCGTTGCCCGCTGGCCAGCGACGCCTGCCTTCAGGGCGAGCCGGAGCTGTGGCCGGTCACCGGGGGCAATGCGAACGGCAGCCCGACGCACCAGGCCGCCTGCATCAAGACCGACTCCCTCGGCCTCGAAGTGGACGTCCGCGAGGTCTTCCGGGCCCCGGCCGTACCGGTGTCACGCTTTGACGCGATCCCGCGCACGGAGCGCCGGACCGTGCTGGAGCTTCGGGACGTCAGGAAGCACTTCCCGCTGATGAAGGGTGCCCTGATCAAGCGCCGGATCGGCACCGTCAAGGCGGTGGACGGGCTGAGCTTCGACATCCGTGAGGGCGAGTGCTTCTCGATCGTCGGCGAGTCCGGCTGCGGCAAGACCACCACCCTGCTGGAAATCATGGAGTTCCACCAGGACCAGGACGGCGAGGTGGTCATCGGCGGCCTGAGCAACAAGGAAGCCTCCGACGCCAGGACCAAGAGCGCCATGCGCAAGGAACTTCAGATGGTGTTCCAGGACCCCACCGGCGCCCTCGACCCGCGCTTCACCGTCTTTGAGGTGCTGTCCGAACCGCTCGAGAACGCGGGCATGGCCAAACCCGAGATCCGGAAGCGGATCATGGAGTTGATGGAGCTCGTGGGTCTCCAGCCGGATCACGTCAACCGCTTCCCCAACCAGTTCTCCGGCGGTCAGCGCCAGCGCATCGGCATCGCCCGCGCCCTTGCCGTGAACCCCAAACTCGTGGTCCTGGACGAGCCGGTCTCCGCCCTGGACGTGTCCGTCCAGGCCGGCGTGATCAACCTGCTGGACCAGCTTCGCGCGGAACTCGGGCTGAGCTACCTGATGGTGGCGCACGACCTGTCGGTTGTGCGGCACATTTCCAACCGCGTGGCCGTGATGTACCTGGGCAAGATTGTGGAGATCGGAGACGTGGACAGCGTCTTCGACAACCCGCGCCACCCCTACACCCGGGCCCTGCTCTCCGCGATTCCGGTCCCGGACCCGGTGCTGGAACGCACCCGCGAACGCATCATCCTGCAGGGCGATCTGCCCTCGCCGCTTGAGGCCCCCCAGGGCTGCAACTTCGCCACCCGCTGCCCGGTCTTCGCGGCCCTGCCGCAGGCAAGGCAGGAGAAATGCCTGACCCAGGAGCCGGCCCTGGAGCCGGCCCTGGGACCGACCCCCAAAGACCAGCAATTCGCCTGTTTCTACCCGGACGGCGGACTGGACGCGGACATGCTCGTTGTCCACGAAAGCAACTGACCCACGCGCTACACGCAGCACCACTCGCACGAAAAAGAATGAAGGGGAACACATGAAGAATCTGACCAAGATCGGCGGCGTTACCGCCGTCGTTGCAGCGCTTGCGCTCACGGCTTGTGGCGGTGGCGGCGCCGCACAGGGTCCCGAGGCAGCCAAGGGCCAGGACGCGGGAAGTGACCTGGCCAAGCTGGTCAGCATCAACGCCAAGGACGCCAAGGACCTGCAGCCGGGCGGCACCGTCACCCTGCCGCTGGGCAACATCGGCCCGGACTTCAACGGTTTCTCCAACAACGGCAACAGCGCAGACAACACAGCCCTGCACCGACCGATCGACCAGGCCGGCACCTGGGGCTGCTGGAATTTCGACTTCGACGGCACCGCCACGCCGAACAAGGATTTCTGCGAAGACGTCAAGAGCGAGGTCATGGACGGCAAGCAGACCATCACCATCAAGGTGAACGAAAAAGCCAGCTACAACGACGGCACGCCGATCGACGTCAAGGCCTTCGAAAACACCTGGAACATGCTCAAGGGTGAGAACAAGGACATTGACATCGTCAGCTCCGGCGCGTACGAGTTTGTTGAATCCGTCAAGGCCGGTTCCAGCGACAAGGAAGTTGTTGTCACCACCACCCAGCCGATCTACCCGCTGGATGCACTGTTCACCGGCCTGATCCACCCGGCTGTGAACACCCCGGAGATCTTCAACGAAGGCTTCACCGGCGACCTGCACCCTGAATGGATGGCCGGGCCGTTCAAGCTGGACCAGTACGACAGCGCAGCCAAGACCGTCACCCTCGCCCAGAACGACAAGTGGTGGGGCACCAAGCCGGTCCTGGAAAAGGTGGTCTTCCGCCAGCTTGAGAGCAGCGCAGCCATCGCCGCCTTCAAAAACGGTGAAATCGACGGCGTCTCCGCCAACACCATCACCCCTTACAAGCAGCTCGACGGCAGCAAGGATTCCGAGATCCGCCGCGGCCAGCGGCTCTTCGCCGGCGGCCTGAACCTCAACGCGCAGAAGGCGCCGATGACCGACGTCGCCATCCGCAAGGCCATCTTCACCGCCGTCGACCGCGAAGCACTGCGAAAAGTCCGCTTCAACGGACTGAACTGGGAAGAAACCAGCTCCGGATCGATGATGCTGCTGCCGTTCTCCAAGTACTACCAGGACAACTACCCGGTTAAGGAAACCGGCGCCGAGGCGGCCAAGAAGGTCCTGACCGACGCCGGCTACACGGCCAACGCCGCAGGCATCATGGAAAAGGACGGTGTCCCCGCAGCCTTCAAGATCAGCAACTTCGGTGACGATCCCACCACCCTGGCGTTCGCGCAGACCCTGCAGAACCAGCTGAAGGCCGGCGGCATGGATGTCGGCATCGACCAGCGCGCCTCTGCCGACTTCGGCAAGGTCCTCGGCAGCCGCGACTTCTTCATGAGCGTCTCCGGCTATACCGTGGGCGCCGACGCGACCGACGCGGTCAAGCAGTTTTACGACTCCAAGACGAACGAAAACGAACTGGGCGATGCCGAACTGGACGCCGAGATCAAGAAGCTCTCCACCATCGCCGACAACGACGAGCGCAACAAGGCGGCCATGGCAGTTGAAAAGAAGCACATGGAGAAGTACTTCTCGATGGGAGTTGTGATGAACGGGCCGCAGATCTCCTTCGTGCGCACCGGTCTGGCCAACTACGGCCCGTCCCTGTTCAAGAGCCTGTCCCAGGTTCCGGACTGGACCACCATCGGTTGGGAAAAGAAGTAGTCCCAATTAGGCGGCTGCTCCGGCGGCGGTGGCCGGCACTCCCTGAAACCTCGGGGAGTGCCGGCCGGCGGTGTTTAATCCCGCGACTGACCGGGCGTGCGGGGGTAGCGTGGAGCCATGACAACAGACTCCAATCGGCCCATTCGCACGGCCGTAGCCGGTTTTGGCCTCTCGGGTAGCGTCTTCCATGCCCCGCTGCTCGCGGCCGACCCCGCATTTTCCCTCCTGGCCATTTCCACCTCCGACGCCGAGCGGCGGGCGGCAGCATCCGCCCGGCACCCCGGTGCACGCATTGTGGACACCCCGGCGGACATCCTTGAGCTCGCGGGCGAGCTGGACCTGCTGGTCCTCGGAACCCCGCCGGCCACGCACTACCCGCTCGCGAAGGCCGCACTGGAGGCCGGCCTGGACGTCGTCGTCGACAAGCCGTTCACGGTGCGCAGCGCCGAAGGCGAGGAGCTGATCCGGCTCGCGGCGGAGCTGGGCCGCGTGCTTACGGTCTTTCAGAACCGGCGCTGGGACGGCGACTACCTCACCGTCCGCAGCCTGCTGGGCAGCGGCATCCTCGGCACCGTCACGCGGTTCGAGTCCCGCTTCGAACGCTGGTCCCCGGTGGTCGCGAAGGCCTGGAAGGCGGCCGCGACGGCGGACGACGGCGGCGGGGTGCTGTTCGATCTCGGCACGCACCTGCTGGACCAGGCCGTGCAGCTGTTCGGTCCCGCCACGGTCACCCACGCGGAACTGGATGCGCGGCGGCCGGGGGAGAAGGCCGACGACGACGTGTTCCTCGCCCTGGCGCACCAATCCGGCGTGACGAGCCATCTGTGGATGAACATGCTCTGCGCCCAGCAGGGACCCCGCTTCCGGCTGCTGGGCAGCGCGGGCGGGTTCACCAAACAGGGCGTTGACCCGCAGGAGCCCTTCATCGTGGCCGGCGGCAGTCCGCTGGACCCGGACTACGGCGTCGAAGACCGGGACTGGGCCGGGCTGCTCGGCCGGGACGGGCACCTGGACCGGCTGCCCACCGAACGCGGCACGTACCCGGAGTTCTACCGGGTCCTGGCGGCGAAGATCCACGACGGCGGTGCAGCCTCGGCGCTTCCGGTCCCGGTGGATCCCGCAGGCCCGGTGGACGTGCTCAGGCTGATCGAGCAGGCCCGGTCTTTGGCCTGACCCGGGTCCCTGGCCTGAGCCGGGCTTAAACAACAATCGGCTGCTCCGTAGCCGCCGTTTTGAGGGTCCAAAAGGGCGGTGACGGAGCAGCCGATGCGGTGGAACTTACGCGGAGACCAGCTCGTGCCAGTCGGCGACGAGGGGCAGGTTGTGCGCCTCGGAGACCGAGCGGTGCGCGACCTTGCCACCGGCGATGTTGAGGCCGGCGGCCAGCGCGGCATCGCGTTCGAACGCGGCCTTGACGCCCAGGTTCGCCAGTGCGACGGCGTAGCGCAGGGTGACGTTGGTCAGCGCGTAGGTGGAGGTGTTCGGCACGGCGCCCGGCATGTTGGCAACGCAGTAGAAGATCGTGTTGTGGACCTTGTACGTCGGTTCCTGGTGCGTGGTGGGGTGCGTGTCCTCGAAGCAGCCCCCCTGGTCCACGGCGATGTCCACCAGCACGGAGCCGGGCTTCATCCGGGAGACCAGCTCGTTGGTGACCAGTTTCGGGGCCTTCGCGCCCGGGATCAGCACCGAGCCGATCACCAGGTCGGCGTCGACCACAGACTTCTCGATCTCGTACGCGTTGGAGGCGACGGTCTTCAGCCGACCCTGGTACTGGGCGTCAAGTTCGCGCAGGCGGTTGATGTTGATGTCCAGGATGGTGACATCGGCGCCGAGTCCGAGGGCCATGGCGGCGGCATTCGTGCCGGCGACGCCGGCGCCGAGGACAACAACCTTGGCCGGGCGGACGCCCGGCACACCGCCGAGCAGCACACCCTTGCCGCCGGCCGGAGCCATCAGCGAAGTGGCGCCGACCTGGACGGAGAGACGGCCGGCGACCTCGGACATCGGGGCCAGCAGCGGCAGGGTCCGGCCTTCCTGGACGGTCTCATAGGCGATGGCGGTGACGCCGGTGTTGATGAGCTCCTGGGTCAGCTCCGGCTCCGCCGCGAGGTGCAGGTAGGTGAAGAGGATCAGGCCCTTGCGGAAGCGGTGGTATTCGGCCTTGACCGGCTCCTTGACCTTCATGACCATGTCCGCGCGGCCCCAGACGTCATCTGCTTCGGCGACTATCTCGGCGCCGGCGATGGCGTACTCCTCGTCCGTGATGCCCGAACCCAGCCCTGCGCCGCGCTCCACCAGGACCGAGTGGCCGTGGGTGCGGAACTCGTGCACGCCGGCGGCCGTGATGGCGACGCGGAATTCGTTGTTCTTGATCTCTTTGGGGACACCGATGATCATTCTTTTGGGCTCCAGTGCTGGCGGCCTTATGGGCCTGGGTGTGTGGGATGTCGTAATTCCAGAATAAATCCCGCTGTGAGGCAGGCGACAGGATCGCCCGCGGGGAAACGCACGGCTTCCGCGGGATTCCGCGCTTTTCCAAATAGTGAGCTGGACATTTGTCGAAGCGACAAGCGTCAGGTGTCGCCTGCTGTCCGTTGGCCCTCGTGTTCGCCGCATTCCCAACGGCGGAGAAATCGGCAGTAGTCTGGCAGGATGCAGCAGCAGGATGTTGAACAGCTGGTGGAGCACGTAGCGCTGAAACTGGGCCGCGGCCTCTCCCTTGAGGATCTCGACGGACTGCTGCTCGCCTACAGCTCCAACCAGTCGCACGCGGACCGGGTCCGGGTGAATTTCCTGCTCAGCAAGCGCGTCGCGGTGGACGTCAGCGCGTGGCAGCTCTCGCACGGGATCGCGACGGCGGTCCGCCCCGTCGTCGTACCCGCCAATGAGGAGCTCGGGATGCTGGGCCGGGTCTGCGTGCCCCTGCTGGTGCGGGGCTTCCGGGTGGGCTACCTCTGGGTCCAGCTGGACGCCGACGAGCCGAACGCGACGTCGGTTCTCGCCCAGCTGCCCGCGGTGGCCAGCGAGCTGGAGCAGCTCTCTGCACTGTTGCTGGACTCCAATACGGCCGAATCCGAGTTCCGCCGCCGCCGTGAACAGGAATTCCTGGCAGCCTGCCGGGGTGAGTCCAATGCCGCTGCTGCCGTTGCGGGCTGGAAGGAAGTCCAGGGGCGCGGACCGTGGCTGCTCGTGGCCGTACTGGATGCCGACGGGTGGGCGGAAGGCTCGGACCCGATCGCGTCCACGCTGATCCACCGCTCGGCGGCCCTGCAGGCGACCATCGGGGTGGACGCAGCCCTGTTCAGCGCCGGCACGGAGACCCACGCCGTCGTTCTGTTCAAGGAATCGACAGGCCGGGCGGACCACGCCCAGGTGCTGGTCCACTACCAGCTGGAGCTGGCCAAACGATCCGGGCGGCCGGTCCGCCGGATCATCCTCGGAACTTCCGAGGGATTCGCGAGACCGCGGGAACTCGCGGAAGCGTACCGCCAGTCCAGGCAGGCCGCGCAGGCGGCGGCGGTGGATCCCCAGCTGGGTGAGCTCGTGGACTGCCGCGCCACCGGGATCTACCAGCTGCTGGCCTCGGCCGGCGGCGGAGCGGGGGCATGGGCGGACGCGGGTTCGGTCTACTTCCGCATCCTGGCGGACCACGACCGGAACCACGAGCTGCTGCCGGTGCTGGAGCTTTTCTACGATAACGACGGCTCGGTCCAGGAAGTGGCGGACAAACTGCACCTGCACCGGAGCAGCATTTACAACCGCCTGGCCCGGATCCGCCAGCTGCTCGGCGTCGACCCACTCAAGGGGATGGTGCGGCTGGAACTCCACGCGGTGCTGAAGGCGCGGCGCTGGGCAGCTCGCCCGCGGATCTAGACGCCCCGATCTGAGCCGCCGCGCGGCGTTAGGTGCTGCGGCCCTCGCGGTCGGGCCGCTCGGCTTCCACCGGCAGGCCCGGCTCGGAGCGGTCCTCGGCCGCGTCCGCGGCGAAGGTGGCCTCGTGCACTTGCCTCCGCGCTTTTTCCAGCCGGCGGCGCGAAATCCGGCTGTCCGTCCACATGGAAACAGCCACGAAGGCAACACAGCTGGACATAAAGGCGGCGGTGTTGTTCAGCCCCATCGCGGTTCCGAGGATGCCGGTGAGCACCATGGCGGCGATGCCGGCCAAGATGTGCCACCCTCTGAACTTACCCACAATCCAAGCGTAACCCCGGCCTTCTCGGGGTTTCCGCGCAGGGCCGGGATCGTTGTTTGATCCTTATCACGCCGTCACGAACCATCGGCGGCACCGTCATCCGCGTGGTCCGGAGCAGCCTCAGCGGTACTGTTCTTCTTCTGCTTCTCAAGCCAGGCCATGATGTCGGCGAGCCGGATCCGCCGGTGCGTGCCCCGGTATTCCACTGGGATTTCGCCGCGGTCCGTCATGTTCCGCAGGTAGGTGTGCGAAATGCCGGCCAGTTCGGCGGCCCGGGAGGTGGTCAGCATTTCCTCGACGCTGCTGACGGTCACCGCCTCGCCCCGGCTGAAGCGCGCCAGCAGATCGACGACGGCGTCCCGGGCCTGCGCCGGCAGCCGGTGGACGGTACCGTCGACAAAGACCGTGATGTCGTCGCTGCCGTGGAGGGCGTACCCGAGTTTCTGCGCGTCCTCAGCCGGAAGGGCGGCTGTCACCCGCGGAGCAATCAGTGTCATGGAGTGCATCCTAGCGCTCGCGGTTGAGCCTCACACTTCCGTTATCTCGTTGCGGCACTACAGCCCGAGCTCATCGAGGACGGGCAGTTTCGCCCGGACCCAGGCACGGGCATCGGTGGCGCTGGGCGCAGAGAGGGCGAGCTGGGCCAGTTCCTGCGCCTCGGACAGGGTGACGGTTTTCAGGACGGCGGCAACGGCGGCCAGCGACCGGGCTGTCATGGACAGGGTTGTGACGCCGAGCCCGGTCAGTACGACGGCGAGTGCCGGGTCCGCGGCAGCCTCGCCGCAGACGCCCACGGGTTTGTGGTGGCCCTCCGCGGCCGAACCTTCCACGGTGAGGCCCACGAGCCGCAGTACGGCCGGCTGCCATGGGGTGTTCAGGGCGGCCAGTGGACCGAGCTGGCGGTCGGCGGCCATGGCGTACTGGGTGAGGTCGTTTGTGCCCAGGCTTGCGAAACCGACTTCGCGGAGGATGGCCTCTGCCGTCAGGGCAGCCGAGGGGACCTCTACCATGACGCCGGGGGTCTTGATCCCTGCCGTGGCGCACAGGGTGGCGAAGCGGGCGGCCTCCTCCGCGGTGGAAATCATCGGCGCCATCACCCAGACGTCCGCCTCGGATTCCTGTTCGGCGCGGGCGATGGCCTGCAGCTGGCGTTCCAGGACCCCCGGCGTGGTGAAGTCAGTGCGGTAGCCGCGGACGCCGAGGGCAGGGTTGGGTTCCGTGGCGTCGGTGAGGAACGGCAGCGGCTTGTCCGCGCCGGCGTCGAGCGTCCGGAGCACCACTTTCTTGCCCGGGAAGGCGTCGAAGACCCCCTTGTAGGCGGCGGCCTGTTCGTCGACGGTGGGCTCGGTGTCCCGCTCAAGGAAGCAGAACTCGGTCCGGAACAGCCCGACACCCTGCGCATTGAGCTTCGCCGCGGCCACGGCGTCCTTGGCCCCGCCCACGTTGGCGAGCAGCGGCACCAGGTGGCCGTCCGCCGTCACGCCGGTGCCGTCAAAATCAGCCAGTAGTGAGGCGGTGGCGGCCCAGTGGGCTGCTGCCGTCCGCTGGGACTCATCCGGGTTCGCGGTGATGAGGCCGGCTGCGCCGTCCACGTACACCTCTGTACCGTCGGCGAGTTCGTCGACCCCGACGGCGGCGACCACTGCCGGCAGGCCGAGCGAGCGGGCGATGATCGCGGTGTGGGACTGCGGTCCGCCGCCGGCGGTGACCAGGGCCAGGACCTTTTCCGGATCCAGGGTGGCGGTGTCGGCCGGGGCCAGGTCCTCGGCGATGAGGATGAACGGGGTGGAGGACACGGGAATTCCCGGCGCGGGAACTCCACGCAGTTCCGCCACAATCCGGGACCGGACATCCAGGACGTCCGTGGCGCGCTCGGCCATGTAGCCGCCCAGGTTGTGCAGCATTTCCGAGACAGAGGCGCCGGCTTCCCAGATCGCCCGCTGGCCGGACGTGCCGCGGCCGATCAGTTTGGCGGCGGATTTGAGCAGCATCGTGTCGGTGGCCATGAGGGCCGTGGCCTCAAGGACGGCCTTGCCGTCGCCGGTGACGGTCTCGGAGCGGGTCTTGAGTTCGTCGTGGACGGATTTCGCCGCGGCCTTCAGTGCCGCCGTCGCGTCTTCCGCCGTGACGCCGGCGGGAAGCTGCTCTCCGGCGGGCGGTTCGCTGATCGGTTTGGGCATCTGCCGGATGGTGCCGATGATACGGCCGGGGCTAACGCCTACTCCTGGGAAGTTCTGCACTGAAGGTCCTCATTCTCTGTCGTAGGCCAGTGGCCACTAAGCCGGTAAACCAAGTGCCGCCGCTGACCCTGGGGATCATTTGTGCCTGCGGCTGACGGCTACGTCAACGTGCGGGGCACGGCACCTGCAAAAATTGTATGTGATGCAGTTCATATAGCGTTGCTATAGGTGCTAGGGTAGCGGTTATGAGTATCGATGGCCAGCTACCACCCAAGGCCCGGCTGCTGCGCGCAGCCGCAGAGCTGCTGGCCAACTCGGGCGGATCCGCAGTCTCGACCCGCCAGATCACACAGCTGGCCGGTGTTACGGCACCGACCCTCTACCACCACTTTGGTGACAAGGAAGGGCTGTTCGACGCCGTCGTCGCAGCAGGTTTTGATGAATATGTCGCGGGCGAACGTGACTTCGCGCCCTCTGGCCAGCCGCTGGAGGACATCCGCAGGATGTGGGACAACCACGTCCAGTTCGGGCTGAAACAGCCGGAACTGTACCTCGTCATGTTTGGCAATATCCGCCCTGAGAGCCGTCCGGCGATCGTCGCCGATGCCGAGGCCCTCATGGAGGAGATGCTCAACAAGGCGGCAGTCTCCGGCCAGCTCAACGTCCCGCCCAAAGAGGCGGCCAGGTCCATCCTGGCGGCCAACGTGGGCGTGACCCTCATGCTGATCGCGGAGAAGGTGCCGGAGCGGAACCTCGAGCTCTCCGCCATGACCCGCGACGCCATGATCTTTGCGGTTTCCACCGAGCAGGCCCGGAACAACGGCTCTGATGACAGCGGAAAATCCTCAGTGGTTGTGGCGGCCATCGCATTGAACGCAGCACTCCAGGCGTCCCACTCGGACCAGCTCTCCAGCTCAGAACTCAAGCTCTTCCTCGAGTGGCTCCACCGGATCTCCACCAGCTAGCTCGGCGAAATTATCGGACCACATCCTGCAAAGCAGCGGGAACGACGGTTAGGAATTCACATGGCAACAGAGACAGTTGCGAAACCACGTACCAGCGTGCGGGTACACGTCCAGAAATTCGGGACGTTCCTTTCAGGAATGATCATGCCCAACATCGGCGCCTTCATCGCCTGGGGCTTCATCACGGCACTCTTCATCCCGGCGGGCTTCTTCCCCAATGAGGAGCTCGGCAAGCTTGTGGGGCCGATGATCACGTACCTGCTCCCGCTCCTGATCGGCTACACCGGCGGCCGGATGGTCTACGGCGTGCGTGGCGGCGTGGTGGGTGCCGTGGCCACGATGGGTGTGATCGTCGGTACCGACATCCCAATGTTCATCGGCGCCATGATCCTGGGCCCACTCACCGCGTGGCTGATGATGAAGGCGGACAAGATCTGGGAAGGCCGGGTCAAGCCCGGCTTTGAAATGCTGATCGACAACTTCTCGGCCGGTCTCCTGGCCGCCGGCATGGCAATCGTTGGCATGCTGGTCGTCGGCCCGGTGGTGAAGGCCTTCAGCAACGGCGCCAGCGCCGTCGTCGAGTTCCTGGTCCTCAACGGACTGCTGCCGTTCACCAGCATCTTCATCGAGCCCGCGAAGGTCCTGTTCCTCAACAATGCTGTCAACCACGGCATCCTCACCCCGCTCGGCACGCAGCAGGCGCTCGAACAGGGCAAGTCGATCCTGTTCCTGCTCGAAGCCAATCCCGGTCCGGGCTTCGGCATCCTGCTCGCCTACTCCATCTTCGGCAAGGGGCTGGCCAAGGCGTCCGCGCCGGGCGCAGCGGTGATCCAGTTCGTCGGCGGGATCCACGAGATCTACTTCCCGTACGTCCTGATGAAGCCGATGATGATCTTCGCCGCAATCGGCGGCGGCATGACCGGAATCTTCACGCTCGTGGTCACCGGCGCCGGACTCCGGTCCCCGGCCGCCCCGGGCAGCATCATCGCGGTCTACGCCTCAGCCGCACGCGACAGCTATGTCGGTGTGACCCTTGCCGTGCTGTTCGCCACCACGGTGTCCTTCCTGATCGGTTCGGTGATCCTGAAGGCCAGCAAGGCACCCGCGGAGGACGACCTCGACGAGGCCACCCACAGGATGGAAGCCCTGAAGGGCAAGAAGAGCTCGATTTCCGCAGCCCTGATCGGTGAGGTTGTGGGTACCAGCGGCGTCGCTGTCCTTGCGACCCCGATCAAGAACATCGTATTTGCGTGCGACGCCGGAATGGGTTCCAGCGCGATGGGCGCCTCCGTGCTCCGCAACAAAATCAAGGCCGCCGGGTTCCCGGAGGTCAAGGTCACGAACTCCGCCATCGCCAACCTCAGCGACACGTACGACGTCGTCATCACCCACCAGGACCTGACCGAACGGGCCAAGCCCGCGACCGCCAGCGCCGTGCATGTCTCGGTGGACAACTTCATGAACAGCCCGCGCTACGACGAGATCGTCGAACTGGTCAAAGCCAGCAACACGGACGGCGAAGCGGCCCCGGCAGGCGCCCCGGCCGCAGCCGCGACCGCCGTCGAACGGCCGGAAACCCCCGCAGCGGCCGAGCCGGACGCCGAGACGGGCCCCGCCGGCATCCTGGTGGCCGAAAGCGTGGTCCTCAACGGCACCGCCACCACGCGGGACGCCGCGATCGACGAGGCCGGGCAGCTCCTGCTGGACCGCGGCGCCGTCGACTCCGGTTACGTGGACGCCATGCACGAACGGGAGGAATCCGTCTCCACCTACATGGGCAGCTTCCTTGCGATCCCGCACGGCACCAACGCCGCGAAGGACCACATCATGAAGTCCGCGGTGTCGGTGATCCGCTACCCGAACGGCATTGATTGGAACGGCAAGGAAGTGAAGTTCGTGGTCGGCGTGGCCGGCGTCAACAACGAACACCTGCACATCCTGTCCTCGATCGCCAAGGTCTTCACCAACAAGGCCCAGGTGGCCCAGCTTGAGGCGGCCACCACGGTTGACGAAGTGCTGGCCCTGTTCGGAAAGGTCAACAACTAGTGAAAGCTGTTCATTTCGGAGCCGGAAACATCGGGCGCGGATTCGTGGGCCTGCTGCTGCACGAGGCCGGGTATGAGGTGGTGTTCGCCGACGTCGCGGACGCCCTCATCACCGAGCTGGCCGCCGCGGACAGCTACCAGGTCCACGAAGTCGGAGAGAATCCCGCCGTCCGTACCGTCGACAACTTCCGCGCGCTGAACTCCGGCACCCAGGAAGCCGCCGTCGTCGCAGAAATCGCCACGGCGGACATCGTCACCACCGCCGTCGGGCCGCACATCCTGAAGTTTGTGGCACCTGCGATCGCCAAGGGGATCGCGGCCCGCGCCCCCGGGCTGGCGCCGCTGCAGGTGATGGCGTGTGAGAACGCGATCAACGCAACCGACATCCTGAAGTCCGAGGTGTCGGCCCAATGGGACGGGGCTGCGGGATCGCTGGAGGACAAAGCGGTGTTCGCGAACACCGCGGTGGACCGGATCGTGCCCAATCAGGAGGCCGGGCAGGGCCTGGACGTCACGGTGGAGACGTTCTACGAGTGGGTCATCGACCGGACGCCCTTCGGTGGCGCGGCGCCGGTCATCCCGGGTGCCACGTTCGTGGACAACCTGGAGCCGTACATCGAGCGGAAACTGTTCACCGTGAACACCGGGCATGCCGCGGCAGCGTACTTCGGTTTCGAGGCCGGCCTCGGGAAGATTTCCGAGGCCATGGCCGACCAGGACGTCGCCGCCGATGTGCGCGCCGTCCTGGACGAAACGAAAGAGCTGCTGGTGGCCAAGCACGGCTTCAACCGTGACGAGCAGGAAGCCTATGTCCAGAAGATCCTCGGCCGCTTCTCCAACGCGCACCTGCCGGACACCGTGACCCGCGTGGGCCGCGCGCCGTTGCGCAAGCTCAGCCGGCACGAACGCTTCATTGGTCCGGCGGCGGAGCTGGCCGAACGCGGGATCGTGCCGGAGGCGCTGCTCGGCGCGATCGCGGCAGCCCTGCGCTTCAACGACACGGCGGACACCGAAGCGGTCGAGCTGGGCCAGATCCTGGCCTCCTCGACTGCCGACGAGGCCACCGCGAAGATCACCGGCCTGGCCGCGGACCACCCGCTGTTTCCGGCCGTCTCCGCGCTGGTTGACGAGGTCAAGACATCCGTCTAGTCCGTGTCCAAAATCGCCGAAGCCTGACCGCCGTACCCCCGTTGCCCTATCAGTTTTGACGCCTATCCGCGGGTTTTGGCAGCCAGGAGTGATAGGGCAACCGGGGGCCGGTCAGCGCTCGACCAGGATCCCGTCCGGGTCGCACCAGATCATCGCGCCCGGCCGAAGCACCACGCCGTCGATCTCCAGTTCAACGTCGCACTCGCCGGCGCCTGCCTTGGCGCTCTTCCGCGGGTTGCTGCCCAGTGCCTTCACGCCGAGCGGCAGCCCGGCGATGGCCATCCGGTCGCGGATGGCGCCGTTGATGACGACGCCGGCCCAGCCGTTCGCGACGGCGCTTGCCGCGATCAGGTCCCCCATCAGGGCCGTTCGCAGCGAGCCGCCGCCGTCCACCACCAGGACCGCGCCGTCGCCGGGGGCGCCGAGGGTGGACTTGACCAGGGCATTGTCCTCGAAGCAGCGGATGGTGCGGATCGGGCCGCTGAAATGGGTGTGGCCGCCGAGCGACTGGAACTGCCGGGCCATGGAGTCGAGCTCCTCACCCCGTTCGTCATAGAGATCGGCGGTGTGTACGTCGGATGCGGCCATCGGTTCTCCTGTGGAAATAGGGGGCGGATCGTGGTCCCCACGATAGTCTGGCAGCACACCGATCTTCACTGTGCCTGTCAGTTTCCGGGGGGAACCGAATTACATGAGCCTGTCCGATCTACCCGGAGCAGCTCCGGATCCAACCCGTGGCAGTATGACCGCGGGAAGCCCGACGGCGGTGGCACTCGCCGAGCCCGAGCGGGCCGTCCGCCCCGCCTGGGTCGCCGGCGTCGTCCTCGTCAACGTGGGCATCAACGCGGCGTTCTTTGGTCCGCTCCAGGTGCTCCTAGGCCAGCAGGCGGCAGCGTTCAGCGAAGGCGACAAAGAGGCCATCCTCGCCCTCGTGACCGGAGCCGGAGCCGCGGTCTCGCTGGTGGCCAATCCCTTGTTCGGTGCGTTCAGCGACCGCACCACTTCCCGTCTGGGCCGCCGCGTGCCCTGGGTCCTGTTCGGGGCCATCCTCGGTGCCGCCGCCCTGATCGCGCTCGCCGGGGCGCCCAACGTTGCGATCATGACGCTGCTCTGGTGCCTCGTCCAGGCGGGCTGCAACGGGGCCTATGCCGCCGTTACCGCAGCCGTCCCGGACCGCGTGCCGGTGGTCCAACGCGGCACGGTGGGCGGCCTTGCCGCCATGGGACAGACCGTTGGAATCCTCATCGGCGCGGTGATCGCCGCGGCGGTGACCGGGAACTTCGCCGCCGGCTACGTAGTCTGCGCCGTGGCGCTGCTCGCCGGCGTTGTGCTGTATTTTTTCAAGAACGACGACGTCCCGCTCCCCAAGGAGGCGCGTCCGAGGTTCAGCCTGGCCGGCTTCGTGCGGGGTTTCTGGATTTCCCCGGCGCTGTACCCGGACTTCGCCTGGGCCTGGCTTACCCGGCTCCTGGTGAATGTCGGCAACCACATGGTCACCCTTTACCTGCTTTTCTTCCTCAAGGACGCGGTCCATTTGGAGCAGACGCAGGGCATTGCGCCGGAGCTTGGCGTGCTGGTCCTGACTGGGCTCTATGCGGTGATGGTGATCATCACCAGTGTGGTCGGCGGCCGGCTGAGCGACCGGATGGGGAAGCGGAAGCCGCTCGTGATCATCTCCTCGGTCATCATCGCGGTGGCCTCGTTGATCCTGGCCTTCGCGCCGAACTGGCCCGGGGCACTTCTTGGGGCATCGGTGCTGGGGATCGGCTTTGGCTGCTACCTTGCGGTGGACTTCGCCCTGCTCACCCAGGTGCTCCCGACGGCACTGAGCCGCGGAAAGGACCTGGGCGTCCTCAACATCGCCAATTCCCTCCCCCAGGTGCTCGCGCCGCTCATCGCGTTCCCCTTCGTGACGATGTGGGGAGGCTACGTTTCGCTGTACGTGGCGGCCGCCGTGATTGGGCTGCTGGGTGCTGTATTCGTGGTCAAGATCAAGAGCGTCGATTAGCCCCGGACCCGCCGCGGCAGGTCCGCGTGCCGGGCATCTCCAGCACGGCCCCCGACGAGCCTGCGGCCCGGGAGCGTGGCGTATAGTGGACGGGAATTGCCGCGGCGGCGCTGTGGGGGATCCCTCCGGGCTGCCGAGAAAACCGACCCCGGAACGCTGCTGATGCCTGAATTTCACTCAGAACTTCCACCGATGGCCCCTCCCCCCACCCTGCCCCGGCAACGGCTCCGCTACACCCGGATCCTCGACGTCGCCGCCGGGTTCGCCCGCAAGGGCCTTGACTCCGTGGTCCTCTCCGAAGTCGCCGCCCGGGCTGACGTTCCGCTGGGCACCCTGTACCGTTACTTTCCATCCCCCACCCAGCTGATGCTTGCCCTCTACCGCAAGCAGCTCGCGGAGCTGCATGCAGCCACCTCCCCGGCCGCGCCCAAGGTCGGTGCGGGGCGCTCCGGGCGGGCCGCTGCGGCAAACGCCAGGGGTGACGTCACTGCCAACGCCCTCGTCGGAGTCGTGATGGAAATCTTTCACATGCGCCTCATGCAGCCTGCCGTGGAGCAGTGCCTGAACAGGGCTGTCTACACCAAGGACACGGACACCACCAGGCTGCTCCGCGACATCGATTCCACGGCCGAAAAGGCCGTCACCGCCGTGAGCGCCGACGCCGCCACTTCCCGCGTGCTGCTGCTGACAGTCACTGGACTGGTCCAGTCCGTCCGCTGCCGCCGACTTTCCCTCTTCGAGGCCGAGGAAGACCTCAAAAAAGCCTGCTTCCTGCTGACATCCGGCCGTCAGACGGCGTAACTGGTCTAGACCAATCTCATTTTTTACTGGCCGGTAACGGGCCTTTTTCGTGACTCGGCTCACCAAAACAGCTGGATAAACGTTTCACCTTCGCATTGAATGTGTCGTTCGCCACATCGCGGCCAGCCAGCTTTGTTTACTATTGCAGAACCGGGGCGGCCCCAGCCGCCCGCTACACCCGGAGCTTCACTGCAGCCCACCAACCTCGGGTCGCTGCCGACGTTCCCCAGACCATCTTGAGCATCCCTGTGCTTGAGCTTCCATGTGCCGTACGCCCACGGTGAGCCCCAGGAGACACGAAGTGTCCATTGAAACGATCAACCCCAACGACGCGACGTCCCCCGCAGAGCCCGTAGCCGTGCTCAGCGACGAGGAAATTTTCGCAGCCCACCAGGGCGGCAAGCTGTCTATTTCCAGCACCGTGCCGCTCGCCAGCAAGCGCGACCTTTCCATCGCCTACACGCCCGGCGTTGCCCAGGTCAGCCGCGCCATCGCCGCTGACCCGGAACTCGCCAAGACTCTCACTTGGGCGCAGCGACTCGTCGTCGTGGTCAGCGACGGCACCGCCGTCCTCGGCCTCGGCGACATCGGCGCCAGCGCCTCGCTGCCCGTGATGGAAGGCAAGTCAGCCCTGTTCAAGGCTTTCGGCGAGCTCGACTCCATCCCGTTGGTGCTCAACACCACCGACGTCGACGAGATCGTGGAGACGCTCGTCCGCCTGCGGCCGAGCTTCGGCGCCGTCAACCTCGAGGACGTCTCGGCGCCGCGCTGCTTCGAACTCGAGGACAAGCTCATCGAGGCCCTCGACTGCCCCGTGATGCACGATGATCAGCACGGCACCGCAGTTGTCGTCCTGGCAGCCCTGACCGGCGCGGCCAAGGTGACCGGACGCGAACTCGAGAAGCTCCGCGTCGTCGTCTCCGGCGCCGGCGCCGCCGGGATCGCCGTCGCGCAGATGCTGCTCGCCGCCGGTATCACCGACGTTGTGCTGCTGGACTCCCGCGGTGTCATCCACAGCGAACGTGCGGACATCGCCGCCGATCCTGCCAGCAAGAAGGCCCAGCTGGCCCGGAGCGGAAACCTGCGCGGCGTCTCCGGCGGACCCGCCGAAGCCCTGCTGGACGCCGACGTGTTCATTGGCGTTTCCTCCTCCAAGCTTGCCGAGGATCACCTCAAGCTGATGAGCCAGGACTCGATCGTATTCGCACTGTCCAACCCGGACCCCGAGGTCCTGCCGGAGGTCGCACGCCAGTACGCGGCCGTCGTGGCCACCGGCCGCAGCGACTTCCCGAACCAGATCAACAACGTCCTCGCGTTCCCCGGCATTTTCCGCGGTGCCCTCGACGCAGGCGCCCGCCGGATCACTCCGGCCATGAAGCTGGCTGCGGCACGTGCCATCGCGGCACTGGCCGAAGATGACCTCTCCGCCGATTACATCGTCCCGAGCCCGCTGGACCCGCGCGTGGCACCGGCAGTTGCTGCCGCTGTTGCCGCGGCGGTTGAAGCCGAGTAACCACAACAGAACAGACGACGACGGCGGTGCCTCCCTGGGGAGGCGCCGCCGTCGTCGTTTTCCCGTGGGCCGGTGCTCCTGCGGCCGGTGCCCCCGGTGGAGCGCCCGGAACCAGCGGCCGGGGCGCCATAGCGGCGCCATAGACTGGGGCTATGAACGCCGAGACAGTTGTGACGATCCTGTGCGGCCTCGCCATCCTGGTGGGTGTGGCCGGTACCGTCATCCCGGTGGTTCCCGGCAGCATCCTGATCGGCCTGGGCCTGCTGGCGTGGGCGATTTGGGGTGGGGCCGGAACAACCGGCTGGGTGGTGTTCGGGGTCGGCCTGGCCTTTGTCCTGGCGGGGATGGCCGCCAGCGCGGTCCTGACCGGCCGTAAACTCAAACAGCACAGCATTCCGGGCCGCTCGGTGATGGCCGGACTGGTCTTCGGTGTCGTGGGAATGTTCATCATCCCGGTGGTGGGCCTCTTCATTGGCTTCGCCGCCGGCCTGCTGCTGAGCGAACTGCACCGCACCCGCGTCTTCGGTAGCGCCGTGGCGTCGAGTTGGGCCGCGCTGAAGGCCACCGGGCTGGGAATGATCGTGGAGTTCGGACTCGCGTGCCTCGCCGGCAGCACCTGGGTGATCGGCCTGTGGATTTCGGCAGCGGCCTAGTCTGCCCCAGGCCTCCTGCGGCCAACTAGCATGGAGGCATGAGCGCCGGACCAGCAGACTCCACACCCCGCCCGGTGGTGTATCGGGACCACCGCGATCTCACGCCGTTCCGTGCGCCCGTCATCCGGACGCCGGTCCGAGGCCTCGCTGACGGCGTGAGCGGTGCGGTGGCCGGAGTCCTGGCGGGGCGGACCCGCGGCACCCTGCCGGTGGAGGGCGGCCCTCCCCGGCTCGGCAAGGTGGGCGGCAGGATGCCCGGCAAGGCCGCGAAGGCAGTGCACGCCGCCATCTTCGGCAGCTCCGACCCGGACCGGCTGATCGCCCTGGCGCACGCCTACCCCGGCTGGTCCGGGCTGTGTTACCTGGTGGCCGGGTTGCTGAGCTACGCCCACGGAGGCCACCTGCGCGCTTCTGAACTGCTCCAGCGCGGGATGCAGATCAGGAACGACGACGACGCGAACCTGTATGCCTCCGCGTACCTCACGCGCGTCGTCACCCGGGTGTCCGTGGCCGAACGGGTCGAGGTTCCGGTCCTCTTCAGCGAGGAGGGCGTGTTCCTGGCGCTGTCCCACTCGCTGCGCGAGACCGGCCAGGGGGAAGCTGCGCTCGCGGCGCTGACCGGACTACCGCCGTCGTTGCCGATGGCGCTGGCGCGCTGCTCGTTGGCCTCCACGCTGGGGCGGCACGAGGACGTCGTCGCTGACACGGAAGGGCTGCTCAACGCGGACGACCTCTCGGCTGCGCTCCTTCTGGTACGGGCACGATCGCTGCGCAAGCTCGGCGACACTGCGGCTGCCCGGGCCGCCCTGCAGGAGGTCCTGCGCCGACGCAAGACCGACTTCACGCTCCGCAGCGATGCCCTGACGGACCGGGCCCTGCTGCTGCTGGACAACGGGCGGAAGGCGCTAAACCGGCGGGACTGGCAGCACCGCCAGCGCGCCGAACTCGAGACGGTCAGGGCCATCCGCAAGGACGCCGAGCTGCATGAGATCTGGGACCGCGAATACGGCCGCGCCGACGGCGACTGAACCACCTCAAAGTCTTTTGTCCAGGTTCCGTGACCCTTGCGGGCTCACGGAAGCAGGGAGTACAAACGAGGCATGAGGGATGCCGCAGCTCGCTGGATGCAGCACTACATCACAGCCTGGACGTCGAACGAACCGGAAGATATCAGGGCGCTGTTCACAGAAGACGCCGTGTACGCCACCCGCCCGGACGATCCCGAGCCGTGGACCGGGCGCGAGGAGATTGTCGAGCGCTGGATCGCCGGGCGTGATAAGCCGGGGGACTGGACTTTCGAATGGACACTTCTGGGGGTCGACGGCGGGAGGGCCTTCGTGCAGGGCCGCACCGACTACCGCGGCGACAGCCGCAGCTACGACAACCTCTGGATTATCCAGCTGACGGGCGACGGCCGTGCCACAGCGTTCACCGAGTGGTACATGCCGCGCAAGTGACCGGGAGCCCCGGCCAGGCAGCGACACCGCCGCTCAAACCTCAGCCTCGCGACAGGGCCTGGCTCAGGACAGGCATAAGCTGCTCTGACAGCAGCACGGCGCCCAGCGCCACCATGATGATGCCGCTGGTGAGCGTGACCCTGCGCGCCGCGCCGGGCCGGGAGGAGAGCAGCCTGCGTGCCAGCAAGGCAACGCAGCTGTAGACCACCGCGACCAGCAGAACAAACGTCAGGCCCAAAAGGCCGGACTGTACCGGCACCGGCAGCGACGCCTCCGGGCTGACAAACTGCGGCACGAGGGCCACGTAGAACAGCAGGCCCTTCGGGTTGATGCCGCTGGTTCCCATGCCCTGCATGAACGTCCGGAACTGGTTCGTTGGCGCCCGCCCTTGCGTGCTGGCGAAACTCGCGCCGCGCCAGGAACGGATTGTGGATAGCCCGAGCCAGAGCAGGTAAGCCGCGCCGGCCACCGTCAGCCAGCCCAGCACGCCCGGAATCCCGGTAAGCAGGGCCGCCAGGCCCGCGACCAGGAGCAGGGTGTGCAGCACGTAGCCGCCGCAGAGCCCTGCGACGGCGGGGACGAAGCTGCGTTGTTTCAAGCCCGCGGTGATGGAATATGCCCAGTCCACCCCCGGAGTGCAGGCAAGGGCGCCGGCGACCACCAGAAAGGCGAGAAATAGCTGGGGGTTCATCGTGGTCTCCTAAGGCGTGCGTATAGGAAAAGTCTAGGAAAATTGCTGCCAGAAGTGTTCCCTCTTTTCGCGGAGAAATGGCCGTGGAAGGTAAGATTATTGCGTGATTGACCACTTGGACAGAAGTATTTTGCGCTACCTTAAAGAGGATGGCCGGATGACGGCCACGGCGCTCGCCGCCAAGGTGGGGCTGACCGTGGCGCCCTGCCACCGGCGGCTCCGTGACCTCGAGGCATCCGGTGTCATCCGCGGCTATCGGGCGGACATCGATCCGGCTGCCGTGGGGCTTGGCTTTGAGGCGATTGTCTTTGTGACGCTGCGGCAGATAGACCGGGCGACGATGGAGATCTTCGAGAACCGCGTCGCTGACAACCCGAACATCGTGGAGGCCCAGCGGCTGTTCGGGTCCCCCGACTACCTGCTGAAGGTCATTGCCGAGGACCTCCCCGCGTACCAGCGCTTCTACGATGCTGAACTGACCTCGCTGCCGGGCGTTGAACGGCTTAAGTCAACCCTGGTGATGAAGAACCTGAAAACCAACACCGGACCGCCCGTTTAGGTCCAGATCCTGATAGGCCTCAGGCGCCCAGCAGCCCCGTCGTCCGGTAAGGGATGACCTCTCGGAGGAACATGCTCGTGGAGGTCCGCACAATTCCCGGGCAGAGCCGGATTTCCTCGGAGACGCGGTACAGGTCATCCGGGCTCTTCGCCACCACCCGGATGAGCAGGTCGGTCTCGCCGGCCGGGGCGTGGCATTCGAGCACCTCGGGAATGTTCCGCAGCGCGGCAATCGCCTCATTCAGATGGCTTTGATCCAGTTCCGCACTGACCGACGCCGCCACGCCCCGGCCCAGCGCCGAGGGGAGCACCCTGCTGCTGTTGGGGCGCAGCGCGCCAGACGCCGTCATCCGCTCCAGGCGCGACTGCACGGTGCCGCGCGCCAGGGCCAATTTCTGGGCCAGCACCATGATCGGCAGGCGGGGATCCTCATCGAGGGCGAGTAGGATTCGCCGGTCCGTGGCGTCGAGTTCCTGCAAAGTGACCACTTCCTGTAGGTAGCTGCGCTCGGGCTTGATCAGTTTGACCAGTTCAGGCCGGGGTTGTTGCACCAACTGTAGGACTTCTGTTGAAATAGTGACAACAAAGGGATGCAGGCCACCGCCGGAATCCCCGAGGCTACAAGCACCCCGGCACACCACCCGGACCTTGGATGAGGTTTCCCGCAAGGCGCCCGCCCGCTGATTGACTCTTGTTCACACCATCGTCATTCCGCACAACGCCGCAGTTCGCAGTGCCACGGCCCGGAGCAACGCCCGGGTCCGGCACGGCAAGAGCCCCTGAGCCACCGACGTCGGATTTTCCGAAGTCATCGGTAGCTGAGGGGCTCTTGTGTTTGTCCGCATAGGCTGGTGCCATGACGTCTGCCGGCCGCTTCGCCCCCAGCCCCTCCGGTGAGCTGCATGTGGGCAACCTCCGGACGGCCATCCTCGCCTGGCTCTTCGCCCGCTCTACCGGCCGGCGGTTCCTCATGCGGGTGGAGGACCTGGACCGGGCCCGGGCCGGCGCCGAGGCGCAGCAGCTGCGGGATCTGGCGGCGATCGGCGTGAGCTGGGACGGCGGCGTCGTGCGCCAGACGGACCGCGGGCCGCTCTACGCGGAGACGATCGCCCGGCTGGAAGCCGCCGGCCGGACCTACCCTTGCTTCTGCACCCGCCGCGAAATCCAGGAAGCCCCGTCAGCCCCGCACGCCCCGCAGGGTGCCTACCCGGGAACCTGCCGAAACCTCTCCGCGGCCGAGCGCAACGCCAAAGGTGCCGACCGGCCTGCCGCCATCCGGCTCCGTGCCGACGTCACGGAAGCGACCGTGCACGATGTGTTGCACGGCAGCTACGCCGGGGTGGTGGATGACTTTGTGCTCCGGCGCAATGATGGGGTGACTGCCTACAACCTGGCGGTGGTGGTCGATGACGCGGCCCAGGGGATAGACCAGGTGGTCCGAGGTGATGATCTGCTGCCCTCCACACCGCGCCAAGCCTATCTGTCCGGACTGCTAAATATGCCTGTTCCGGAATATGCGCACGTTCCGCTCGTTGTGAATGCCGACGGCGCCCGACTGGCCAAGCGGGACGGTGCCGTCACCCTGACGGACCTCGCCCAGGCCGGTAGGCCGGCCGAGGAAGTGCGGGACACTTTGCTGGCCTCCCTCGGGCTGCCGTCCGGGCCGCTGGGGCACGCCCTCGCGGCATTCCGGCCGGCGATGCTGCCGCGGGAGCCCTGGGTGTGGCCGGGCGCTTAGCCGCAGGGGATGTGCCGGACGCGTAGGCTGGAACCATGTCAGAACCAGCACTTCCCCGATTCACCGTCGAGACCGCCAGGGTCCTTGCCGAAGTGGCCCACAACCGCCAGAAGGACAAGCTCAAGAAGCCCTACCGCGAGCACGTGCTCGCCGTCGGGGACGCCCTGGCGGACTTCGACGATGACATCCGGATTGCCGGGTACCTGCACGACATCGCGGAGGATACTCCGATGACCCGGCAGGCGCTGCTGGACATGGGAGTCTCGGAGCGGGCAGCGGACATCATCGAGCGGGTCACGAAACGCCTGCACGAGAACCCGGACGACTACCAGGCCGGCATCCGCTACATCGCCGAGGACCACGACGCCACCCTGGTGAAGATCGCCGACAACGCGCACAATTCCCTGCCGGAGCGAGTCAAGGCGCTGGCCGAAAAGTGGCCGGACAAGCCGCCGGTCACCCGCTACGACGAGGCGCGCCCGGTGCTCTACGCCGCCGTGCCGGTCGAGGAAACCCGGAAAATCCTGGCCCGGATCAACCCGTGGCTGCTTGAGGAACTCGATGATCTGTTGGACGAGGCGGACGATACCGACTACGAGAACCTCTCCTACGAGGACGCACCGGCGGCCCCGCCGGCAAACGCGGAACCGCTGGTCGAGCCCGACGGGATCCCCGCGGCCGGGACCGACGCCCGCGGGGACTGACCGTGCGGGCCTTCGTGCTCACCCGTTACGGCGGGGCCGATGCCATGGAGCTCCGGAATATGCCCGACCCCCAGCCCAGGCACGGCGACGTCCGGATCAGGGTTGGCTCGGCAGGCCTGAACCCGGTGGACTGCAGGATCCGCGACGGTGACCTGCGGCCCATCAGCCGGCTCCGGCTGCCGATCGTCGCCGGCTGCGAACTCGCCGGAACAGTCGACGCGGTCGGGCCCGGGCCGAGCCGCTTCGCCGTGGGGGACCGGGTCTACACGCGGGTGGACAAGCGCAGGCTGGGCGCCTTCGCCGAACTGGCATGCGTGCAGCAGGAGCTGGTGGCCCATATGCCGGCATCGCTCGATTTCGCAGCAGCCGCAGGACTGCCGCTGGCCGGGCTGACCGCGCTGCAGGCCCTGCGCGATGAACTCGCCGTCGGACCGGGCACCCGGCTGTTCATCTCCGGCGGTGCGGGAGGCGTGGGAACGCTGGCGGTCCAGCTGGCCAAAGATTTTGGCGCCGAGGTCACCACAACCGCATCGCCCCGCGGTGCGGCCTTGGTGCAACGGCTCGGCGCCGATTGCGTGATCGACTACACGCAGGAGGACTTCTCGGTGGTCTTGCGGAACTTCGACGCTGTCCTGGATCTGGTCGGGGGCGCGATGCTGAAGGATTCCTTCAGCATCCTCAGGCCCGGAGGTCGCGTGGTCTCCATCGCAGGTGTTCCGGAACCGCGTACTGCGCAGGAGGACCTGGGTGCGCCGCCGTGGATCACGGCCGCGTTCGGCCTGATGAGCTTCGCCATCCGCCGGCGCGCCCGCAAGGCTCAAGCCAGCTACCGGTACCTGTTCATGCACCCCAGCGGCGATGACCTGCGGGTCCTGGCTGCCCTCGTCGACGGCGGCCGGTTGCAGCCGGTCGTGGACAGCACCTACTCGTTTGCGATGATTGCCGAGGCCTTCGCCGCACTGGAGCAGGGCCACGCTAAAGGCAAAATCGTGGTCACGTTCCCCTAGCAACCGGGGACCGTGCCCGCCACAGCAGACCGATGTAGGCGAGGTCGAAGGCACTGCAGAGGATTCCGACGCCCAGGACAAGCGGCGAGCCACCGTACCAGCCGAACACGATGGTGGGAGCCAGGGTCCCGATCCACTTCGCCACGGCGATCAGCAGGCTCTGGCCGCGGGATCCCCGGCGGGCAACAAACATGGCGATGAACAGCCCGGACATCAGCAGGTTCTGCAGGAAAGCCGCGTAGCGCGGGGCATCCTCCCAGCCGAACTCGAGGATGAACAGCAGCTGAAGCGCGAAGGACGTGACGCCCAGCAGGATTGCCCAGCCGATGAAGAGCTTCTGCGTCGCCCAGGACGGCAGTTCGGAGCGGCCATACTTGAGGAAGGTGTACACAATCACGACGTCGGCGAGTCCCCACACAATGTTGAAGATCCCTTGGGTGGACATTCCGGTCGCGACGGAGCGCGCGGCGTAGACGGTCTCCCAGGCGAAGTTCAGCCCGAGCGCGGCGGCGGGGACCGCGTAGCTTCTGTCCCTGAATCCGATCCGGATGGCATCAGCGTAGACCACGGTCCAGGCAACGCCGCTCACGATCGTCAGGAACAAGACGGTGCCCTGCGCCTAGACGCGGCCAAGGGCGTCGATGTCCTCGAGGAACTGCTGGTGGACCTCCTCGCTGACCGTGGTCCGGGTGTCCGCGATCGCGTCGAGGTAGTCCTGCGTCGCGGGGCCTTTTCGGACCGCGTCGCGGAGGGAGGCGCTGCCGCTGGAAGCCAGCCCGCCGTCGTCGTACACTGCCTTCTCCAGCGCCCGCTGGGAGGCGCTCCGGGCAGCGTATTCGATGTCGGCGGGGGAGAAGCCCTCAGTCCGTTCCACCAGCAGCTCCACGTCCACGTCGTCCACTACCGTGGCGGGAATGAAGCGCTGCCACATGGCCTCGCGGGCCTGTCGGTCGGGCAGGCCGATCGGGATGACGTAGTCGAAGCGTCCGTGGCGCAGGAACGCGGTGTCCAGGGCGCGGATGAAGTTGGTGGCGCACACCAGCAGCCGGCCGGGCTGCTCGCGGAAGGCCGGGATGATCTTGAGGAGCTCGTTGGTGACGCCCTGCAGGGGCGACGGCGGCTCACCGGACCGCTGGGAGGCGATCTCCTCCACCTCGTCGATGAAGACAACAGCGTGCTCCAGCTCGGCGATCTCCAGGAACGTCTCGCGCAGCGCACCGGCAAGGCCCTTGGGGTCGGAGGCGAGACGGGAAGGAAAGACCTCCACGAAAGGCCACTCGAGGCGGGAGGCGATGGCCTTCGCGAACGTGGTCTTGCCGGTGCCGGGAGGGCCGAAGAGAACGACGGCGCGCGGCGGCACCACCCCGTACTCGTCGGCGAGGTCGGCCTCGGCCAGCGGAAGGACGAGACGGCGTTCCAGCAGCTCCTTCTCGTTCCGCATGCCCGCGACGTTTTCCCAGAGGTCCCGGGCCAGGATCCGGCCGCCGAGCTGGCTGAGGGGTTCGAGTTCCTGGCGCTGCACCGGGATCTTCCGCTCGAAATAGCGCAGGTTCTTTTTCAGCACAAAACCGCGGCCCAGGAACGCCTCCACCCGGGTCTCGGATTCCGGCATGAGCGCGGAGAGCTTGTTCAGCCCGTGCGGGGCCATCCGGTTCTCGACGGCGGCCAGCAGCGACGTGCCGATCCCGCGGCCGCGGAACTCGGGGAGGGTGGCCAGGAAAACGATCCAGCCCTGGTCGTGGGCGGCGCGGCCGACCGCGGCGCCCACGACCTGATCGCCCTGCACCGCGACGACGGCGTGGTCCTTTTCGCAGGAGGCCAGCACCTCGGAGAGCGCGTAGACCGGCTCGACGTTGGTGGCCTTGAGGGACTCCCAGAGGTGCAGGATGCCGTCGAGATCGGCGGAATGGAAATCCCTGATTCGCCAGTTGGTCATGAGGTGTCTCCCGGGTGGTTCGTCGCTGAGCCAGTGTGATTCTGTCCGTTGAGCATATGCGAACCGCCTCCGGGAGAGGTTGCGGGGACGTTGCGTTACGGCGTCGCCACTGCCGGTCAGGACCGCTTCGAGGTGAGAGTTCGGTAGCGAGGCTATTGGCCGGTGCGGGACAACTATGGCAGTATCTGCGTATGAATGCAGATATGCAGGTTGAGGTCGACAGTCCTCATGTTGAACTCGCCGTCGAGGTGTTTTCCATGCTGGCCGACTCCACGCGTGTCCGGTTGATCCTTGCCTTGGGGGAGGGGGAGTTGCCGGTCAACGCCCTGGCTGAGCGCGTGGGGAAACCGGCTTCAACCGTCTCGCAGCATCTGGCCAAGATGCGGCTGGGTGGCATGGTCGCCACGCGGCAGGAAGGCACCAAAGTCTTCTACCGGCTGCAGAATGACCACGCCCGCCAACTGGTAATGGATGCCATCCACCAGGCCGAGCACGCGCTCGGCACTGCCCCGCGGCACGGCGCATGAACCGCCCGTCGGATGCCGTGGACGAACACAGCCACGGCGAACGCCAGGAGCACAACCACGACGACGGCCGGGTCCATGCGGATGACCATGACCATGGCCATGGCCATGGCCCGGACGGCCACCCTCACCCCCACACGCACGCCACCGGCCTGAAGGGCTGGCTTCAGTCGGTCTTCGTCCCGCACTCACACGACGCCGCGGACTCGACCGATGAGGCGCTCGAATCCAGCTTCCAGGGCATCCGTGCGGTCAAGGTCTCCCTGCTCGGCCTCGGCGTCACCTCACTCTTCCAGTTGGTGATCGTGCTGATCAGCGGCTCCGTGGCGCTGCTGGCCGACACCGTGCACAACTTCTCCGACGCGCTGACCGCGGTCCCGCTCTGGATCGCGTTCCTGCTGGGCCGCCGCAGGGCCACCCGGACGTACACCTACGGTTTCGGCCGGGCCGAGGATCTCGCCGGGCTGTTCATCGTGGCGATGATCGCCCTCTCCGCCGTGGTGGCCGCGGTCGAATCGATCCGCCGCTTCTTCGAGCCCCAGCCCGTACACAACCTCGGCTGGGTGCTCGCCGCCGGGCTGGTGGGCTTCGCCGGCAACGAACTCGTCGCGATCTACCGGATCCGGGTCGGCCGGCGGATCGGTTCCGCGGCCCTGGTGGCCGACGGTGTCCATGCCCGGACGGACGGCTTCACCTCGCTGGCGGTCGTCGCCGGCGTCATCGGCATCTGGCTCGGTTTCCCGCTCGCGGACCCGATTGTAGGCCTGCTGATTTCCGCCGCCATCATTGTCCTCCTGTGGGGCACCGTGCGCGACGTCGGACGTCGGCTGATGGACGGTGTCGACCCTGGGCTGACCCAACGGGTCGAGGCCGTCGTCGCGGAACACTCCCGTTCCGGCGGCACCGCCCGGCTGCGCTGGTCCGGCCACCGGCTGCACGTCGAGATCACGGTGCCGATCCCGACGGACGCGCACCTGGTTGAGCTCGCCTCGGTGACGGCCAATCTGGAACGCGGGGTCCGGCGGGTCCTCCCGCACGTCGGGTCGGTGACGACTGTGCCCGACTTCGGCGCGGCAGAGTCGCCGCAGACCGCCTAAATCCCCAGCGTCGCGAGACTCTGCTGCAGCGCTTCCGCCGAATGATGCAGCGAGGCGAGTTCGCCGTCGTCCATGGGCGTATCCAGGACCGCGCGGACCCCGCCGTGCCCCACGACGCTGGGCAGCGACAGCGCCACCCCGGTGATTCCGTACTGGCCGTCCAACACGGTGGAGACGGGAAGGACGGCGTTTTCCGCGCGGAGCAGGGCCTCCACGATGCGTGCACCCGAAAGCCCGATCGCGTAGTTCGTCGCGCCTTTCCCGGCGATCACCTTGTAGGCGGCCTGTGTCACTTCCCGCGCGGTTTCGGCGAGGTAGTCGGAGGTGAAGACCCGGTCGCCGTCGACCGTCCAGTTGCGGATCGGGACCGGGCCGATCGTGGCGCCGGACCAGACGGGGAACTCGGTGTCGCCGTGCTCGCCCACCATGCTGGCGTGCACGCTGGTGAGGGAGACGCCGGCCTTCCGCGCCAGCAGCCAGCGCAACCGGGACGTATCGAGCACCGTGCCGGAGGAGAAGATGCGCGAGGACGGCAGGCCGGAGATTTTCTGCGCCGCGACGGTCAGCACGTCGCAGGGGTTGGTCACCAGGACGTAGACGGCGTCCGGGGAGTGCGTGAGGAGCTGCGGCATGAGCTGGTCGAGGATGCGGACGTTGGTGCCAGCCAGGTCAAGCCGGGTCTGGCCCGGCGCCTGTTTGGCGCCGGCGGTGATGACGACGACGTCGGACCCTTCCGTCGCGGCGATGTCCCCGCCGCCGGTGACGGTCGCTGCAGCTGCGGCGAACTGGGTGCCGTGGGCCAGGTCCAGCACTTCGGCTTCTGCCTTCGTTGCATTGACGTCGAAGAGGGCGACGTTGCTGGCCGAGCCGCGGATCAGGGCGGCGTAGGCCAGGGAGGTGCCCACGCTGCCGGCGCCGACAACTGCGAGTTTTGAACCGGGACTCGTCGACATGGCCTTCATCTTCCCGCGCAGGCTGCTTTCTTAGAGGTGCTGGATACCAGCCCGTTGCATGGCGTCGCGGTAGACCTCGACGTTCTTGTTCAGGAGTTCCTCCTGCTTGACAGCCGAGACGGCGAAGGCGCGGCCGCCCAACGCCGTGGCCTTGTAGATCTTGACTCCGCGGTTCTTCAGCGATGAGTGGTAGGTCTTCTCGAAGAGTGTCAGGAAGGCGTGGGCGTCGGCGCCGTGGGCGATGACGGCGGAAACGCGCCTGTTGATCTTGAGGAACTGGCGGAAGGGCCGCAGGCCGTCCGTCTTCTCCTGGACGTTCAGCGCCGAAGGCAGTTCGGGATCGCGGACCCAAGGGTAGGCGTTCCACGGCATGACATAGCGGGGGTCGAGCTCGACGGCCTCGTAGATGGAGGTGGCGCGGCGGGCGGCCTCGTCATCGTTGAAGTGGGAGACGAAGCCCGATTCGGTGCCCTTTCCCGGGGCGATATGGAGGCTGACGATCCGGCACTCGTCCTCGTCATGGACGGGATCGATGTAGGGGACGACCGACCCCGGTTTCTTTTCCATCAGTTCGTCGCAAAGCTGCGTTACGGCGGCGATGTTCGGTTCCTGCAGCAGGGTCTTCTTTTCGTCCCAGTCAATCGTCACGATTTCTCCCTCAGCGCTCGGCGTCCAGAAACAGGCGTCTTGTTCCACTCTACGCTTTTGAGCGCTGGGGCGTTTTTTGTGGGTCGGGGTGAGTTCCGTGCCGGCTCGGGACGCCAGGCAATACGACCCCTAGTCACGGGCTGACAGCCGGGCGTACGCTTAAAACGCCTGCAGGTGACCATCTGGTTTGGCCGGGTCGTTCAGGACATGAAAATGTCCGAGCCATCTCATAGCGAGATCGCGAAGGTACCTGCAGGCTTTGCATGCCTGTCGAGGCCCGCCGTGCTTGAGCGGCTGCCGTATTCCGATGAATTCGCTGAGTGCCGGGCTATGACCCGCTGCAACCCCTCTTGGACGAGCCGCTGCGTTGTCCTATGTGCTGGTCCATACATCCGAGGGCATGATGGGGAGAATCCGCAGGTCCCAATCCGTTGCGGCATGCCCAACGCCCCGCCGGGGGCCGATCCCGAAAGCAGGCAGAGCGTGAATTCACAAGCGATGGAATGGGCCCGTGAAGTGGAAGCGCAGCTGACGGATGAGGAGCGCTTTTCGCTGCTGATCAGTGTCATGGGCACCAATGAGGTCGTCACGGACAAGGATCCACGCATCCCGGACGGCGTCCCGATGGGCGCCGGCTACACCCCCGGGATCCCGCGGCTGGGGATCCCGGCGTTGCTGATGAGCGATGCAAGCCTGGGCGTCACCAACCCGGGCTACCGGGAAGGCGACACGGCCACGGCGCTCCCGGCATCGATCGCCCTTGGGGCCAGCTTCAACCCCGAACTCGCCCGTAGATCCGGGCAGCTGGTGGGCAGGGAAGCCCGGAGCAAGGGGTTCAACGTTCAGCTCGCCGGCGGAGTCAACCTGCACCGGGACCCGCGCAACGGCCGGAACTTTGAGTACCTCTCCGAGGACCCCTGGCTCACCGGGGTCCTCGGCGCGGAGTCGGTCAAGGGAATCCAGGGCGAGCAGGTGATCTCGACGGTCAAGCACTTTTCGCTGAATTGCAATGAAACGAACCGGCACTGGCTGGACGCCGTCATCGACCCCGCCGCGCACCGGGAAGCCGACCTGCTCGCGTTCGAGATCGCCATCGAACGGGCCGGGCCCGGCGCCGTCATGACCGGCTACAACAAGGTCAACGGCACCTACGCGGGCGGCAACGAGGCGCTGCTTCAGGGCATCCTGAAAGGCGCCTGGGGCTTCCCCGGCTGGGTGATGTCCGACTGGGGCGCCACGCCGAGCTGGGACTTCGCGCTGCGCGGCCAGGACCAGGAATCCGGGGTGCAGATCGATGTGCTGATGTGGGGACACGAGGCCTTCACCGCCCCGCTGCGCGAGGCCTACGCGGCGGGGGATTTCCCCAAGAATCGGTTGTCCGACATGGTGCAGCGCATCCTCTACGCCATGTTCGACGTCGGCGTCGACAGCTGGGAGGGAACGCCCGACGTCGACCTGGCCGCCCATGCGGACATCGCGCTGGAAACGGCGCGGCAGGGAATTGTCCTGCTCAAGAACGACGGCGTGCTGCCGCTGGAGGCGACGTCTCCCGCGGACGTGGTCCTCAAGATCGCGGTCATCGGGGGACATGCCCAACTCGGAGTCCCGATCGGCGCCGGATCGAGCGCCGTTGTTCCGGCCGGCGGCTACGCAGAGGTCCATTCCATCGGCGGACCGGGCATCATGGGCGCCGGGCGGAACCTCTTCCTCCTGCCCTCCTCGCCGCTGGCGGAACTGAAGAAGCTGCTGCCTGACACCGCGATCGAGTACGACCCCGGGATGAGTCCGGCCGAGGCGGCGCTGCTGGCACGCCGTTCGGACGTCGCCGTGGTTTTCGGCATCCGGGTTGAGGGCGAGGGTTTTGACAACCCGGACCTGTCCCTTCCGTGGGGTCAGGATGCCGTGATTGAGGCCGTCGCGGACGCCAACCCGAACACAATCGTCGTCCTTGAGACGGGCAATCCCGTGGCGATGCCGTGGCTTCGGAAGGTCAGGGCCGTTGTTGCGGCCTGGTACCCCGGCCAGTGCGGCGGCCGGGCAATCGCCGAAATCCTCGCTGGCGTCACGAACCCCTCTGGGAAACTCCCGCTGACCTTCCCGACCGGCCTGGACCAGACGCCGCGGCCGGAGCTTTCCGGCCTCGGCACGCCGTGGGGAACGCCGACGACCGTCAACTACAACGAAGGGTCCGAGGTCGGCTACCGCTGGTTCGCGAAGACCGGACAGGAACCCCTGTTCCCGTTCGGACACGGGCTGAGCTACACCAGCTTCGATTATGCGGATCTGGCGGTGCACGATCGGGGCGGGCTGCGGGTCGAGTTCACCGTCACTAATGCGGGACCGCGCCGCGGTGCCGACGTGCCCCAGCTCTACCTCCTCGAGGATCCCGCGGGCACGCGGACGCGCCTGCTCGGCTTCGAGCGCGTGAACCTGGAACCGGGCGGATCCCGGACCGTCTCGCTGGACGTTGATCCGCGGCTGCTGGCGTCCTATGACACCGGTCGCGGGCAATGGCATACCCCGGGCGGCAGCTACCGGCTGGCGCTGGGGCACTCGGCCGGCAACTACACCTTGGAGGCTGACGTGTCCCTCGCCGAGGCGTGGTTCGGGCGGTAGCCGCTCGGCAAACTCGGCAGTGTTTCAGGCAGCGGCGGCCGCTGCGTCCGCGGCTCCCCTGGATCTGGTGCGCCTTAATACCTTGGCGACGTGCCGGAGTTCGCGTCGCTGCCGGGAGGGGATCTTGGCGTGTCGCTCAGGTGGCACTTCGGCAGGCTTCGTGCCCGGTAGTGGGGGAGCTTTTGATTGGTAGGTGTGGCCGGTGGGGGTGGTGATGTGGAGTGTGTGTCGGGGGCCGGGGCGGGGTTGGGCGTTCCAGCCGGGGGTTTCTTTGGTGTGGTTGCAGGCTTCGCAGAGGCCGGCGCCGTTGTTTTGGTCCGTGGTGCCGCCGTGGTGCCAGGGGATGATGTGGTCCAGGTGCCGGATCGGGGCGTCGCAGTAGGGGGTGCGGCAGGTGTCGTCGCGGAGGTGCACGAATCGCCGGAGGCCGGGCGGGAAGAGCCGGGCGCGGGAGTCCATCGCGGTGAGCTCTCCGCTGCCGGGGGCGGTGTAGAGCCGGCGGAGCCAGACGTTCAGGGCCTGGTCCTGGCCCTCGTCCGGGTCTGCCTGGTTCGGGTTCTGGTCGGGGACGAGGAGTGCGCGGGCGTGGCCGGCGGGGATGATGCCGTAGCCGGGGAGGCGGGCGGGTTCGCTGTCGCCCTGGAAGAGGGTGCGGTCGGTCATGATGAGCTGGATTTCGATCCCGGTGATCCCGCCGGGGGTGCCGGTGGTGCGTTCGACCAGGGTGTCGGCCATGAGCTGGCCGCGGGTGCGGGGGTCCCCGGTGGCCCGGAGGGCGTCGGCGTGCCGGGTCAGGGCGGTGTGCACGGCGACGCCGGCGGCGACGGGCAGCAGGGCGGTGAGGTAGCACATGGTGTCCGGGGCCGGGCGGAGGCTGACGTGCCGTTCGGTGGCGGCGTGCCCGGCGCGTTGGGTGACGGAGCGGGGGTCGCGGCGGTAGGCGGCGGCCCGGGCCGCGGCAATGATCTTCCGGTCCCCGGTTCCGTCGAAGGTTCCGGTGTCGGGGGCGAGGTCGGCGTCCACGGCACAGCGGTCCGCCGCGGACAGGCACGCGGTTTCGCGCACGAGCAGGGTGGCGCGCCATTCGTTGAGCTGGCCGGTGTCCAGGGCGGCGAGGGTGTGCGGCATTTCGGTGACGAGGGCTTTGGCCAGGCCCAGGAGCCGTCCGCCGCGGGCGGGGGATTCCCGCCTTGCGAGGGCGAGCTGCGCGGCGACGCCGGCGCCCAGCTCCGCGGCCGGCATCCCGGTCTCGGCTTGTTCGCGGCGCTGGAGCAGGTCGAAGTCGACCGCGAGCCGGGCCTGGCGGGCCGACAGGGCAGACTTCCGGTCTTCCAGGGCCCGGATTTCAGCAATCAGAGACGCACCCTCGGCGCAGGGCCGGACCGCGGCCCGGGAGCGGGCCACGCCGGGGACCGCCCCCCTGCCAGCTGCTGCCGGAGCCATCCCGGGCCCCTGATTGCCGTCCACAGACCCATTGAACCTCGGGGCCCCGACATTTAGGGCGCCCGTGGGTCCAGTGGCGGCGGCGGCCTTCAGCTCCTCGACTTCGGCGGGCTGGCCGGTCAGCCCGGCACCCTCGGCGCAGGGCCGGACCGCGGCCCGGGGGCGGGCCACGCCGGGGACCGCCACCCTGCCTGCTGCTGCCGGAGCCATCCCGGGCCCCTGATTGCCGTCCATGGAAACAGGCTATCGGGCACCTGCGACAATAAAACTCCGCTGATCCGGCGCAGCCATCCGCGCGAATTTGCCCGACCGGGTGCCCCGCCAACGAACCAAGGAACCCATGCCGATCAACAGACAGTCACTGAAACAGGACGGATTCACCGGTTTTCGGCCGCTCGGGGACCTGGACATCAACCGGATCCCGCAGAAAGCCGGGGTCTTCGCGGTGCTGCGGCCGGAGGGTTTCCGGCCGCAGTTCCTCGCCAGAAGCACGGCCGGCATCTTCAAGAAAAAGGACCCCAGCCTGAAGGCGGAAGCCCTCGACGCCGAATGGGTGGACGGCGCGGACGTGCTCTACCTGGGCAAGGCCGGCCCCGGCAGTAAAGGCAACCGCGGTCTGCGCCGTCAGATCCAGGAATTCGTCGACTTCGGCCACGGCAAGCCGCCCGGCCACTGGGACGGCCGGCTCATCTGGCAGCTCGCCGCGGCGGGGTCGCTGATCATCGCGTGGAAAGAGCTGCCCGTCGAACAGCTCACCGGGGCGGAGGCGGGGTATCACGCCGCGTTCGTGGAGGAGTATGGCCGGCTGCCCTACGCCAACCTGGTCCAGACGCGGGTCAAGGGAAGTTAGCTACCGCCGGTCAGATGCCGCCTCGGAAAGTAAACCGCCCTGCCACGAGCGTCGCGGCCACCGGCATCGCCGCAAAGACGCCGTCGGAGACCGCCAACGGGTCGCCGTCGAGCACCGCGAGATCCGCCGGATCCCCCACCCGGATCCTGTGCCGCCCGCGCGTTGACGCGGTCAGGGCCTCCTGCCGGGTGAGTGCCTGCTCCGGGTGCCAGGGCTCCCTCCCGTCCTGCCGGGCACGGGTGGTTGCGGCCGACATGGCGGTCCAGGGTTCCAGCGGCGCCACCGGCGCATCGGAGCCAAACGCCAGCGTCGCCCCGGCAGCCAGCAAGGACCGCAGCGGGAACGCCCGGTCCGTGCGTCCGGACCAGTTGGTGTCGGCGGCATCGCGGTCATCCAGGACGTGGGCGGGCTGCACGCTCGCCGTCAGGCCCAGCTCGCCGAAGCGGGCGAAGTCCTGGCCGCGGACCAACTGGGCATGCTCAATCCGCCCGGCAATCCCGGCCGCCGCGAAGGCATTCAGGGCCACCTCGTTGGCGCCGTCGCCGATCGCGTGCACCGCCGGAACGAATCCGGATTCCCGGGCCCGGACCAGCAACTCCAGCAGTTCCGCCTCACTCACGGTCAGCAGGCCGCGGCCGCCGTGCGGATACGGATCCACGCAGTACGCCGTGCGGGTGTTCAGGGAACCGTCAATCAGCACCTTGAGTGGTCCGACCCGCAGCAGCCCCGCGCCGCCGTCGAGCTGCTGCCCCGTCCGCATCCCCTCTGCAGTGGCCCGCGCCAGGTCCTGCGGATAGACACTGGCGTCCACCCGGAAGGAATCGAACCCGCCCGCCACGCGGCGCAGCCACACGCCCGGGTTGCAGGTCATTTCGAAGTCGACAATCCCCACAATCCCGCGTGCCGCTGCCGCCTGGCCGGACTCCCGCACCCAAGCATCGACCACGGCCTCCGGCAGCTTGCCCAACTCACGGGTCAGTTCAAAGGCCGGCTCCTCGCGTAGCAGCCCGGAGGCGTCCACCGCCACCGCGTAACGTCGCGCTGCCGCGCTGTTGAGCCAGACGCAGTGCAGGTCATGGCTGAGCAGGGCCGTCGGCATGCCCCGCGTGGCGCCGTCGAGCAGCTCCAGGCTGGGAATATCCGCCCAGGCGGCGTCCCGGAATCCGACACCCACCGTCGTCAGCACGCCGTCGTTGTGGCCGGACAGTGAGGCGCCTACGACGTCGGCCGCCTCACGCGCTGAGGCGGCGCCGGAGAGATCGATGCGGTTGGCGGCGAGGGCCCACTGGGTCATGTGGACATGCTCATCCCACAACCCCGGGATGACGCAGCGGCCGTCCAGGTCAACGACCCGGGAACCGGTGTTGCCGGGAGTCCCGGCGGGCGTGATCCGCGAAACGACGCCATTGGTCACGTGGAGGTCATACAGCGCCGTTCCGCCGGGGGTCCGCGCTGAGGCGAGCACCAGGTGGTTCGCGGCATCGGCAGGAGTCGCAGGCATAGGTGACAGGCTATGCGGCGGAGCGGGATGCGCCAATCCGGAACGGCACCGAACGCCAGCACTGAGCTGCCTTAGCCGCCCGATTCCGGCCGCCCGCCGGACAAGGGACTTTCGCCCCTTGCCCCCGGAAACCCGCCGCTCCCATGCTGGATCTGGGGCGGTTCCTGCACGGCCATTGGGGGATGAACCGCTTGCTTGTCAGTTGTACGGTCTCGCTCAAACCTTGGGGAAGGAAAAGGCATTCTGCAGGTTCCCGCGTCGGCGGGAACCGGCAGGAGACCGCAGCCAAAATGACTGTCATTCGCGATTTTTTCACTTCTGAGGCCGCACGCGGGCAGCACATGAGTTCTGGTGCCCCGTGACCCACAGGCATTATGGAAACCGATCCAGCTCCTACTACGCTCACCCCTCCCATGGGGATCCCCGCATCAATGTGATCATCCGGATCGACGCCATTGAGGAGTCGGCCAGAGTTGTGGTGCGGGGCGTCGTTACGCCCGCAAACATCCGTGCCCTCTACGTGGTCTGCCGCCGCGTGGCGGCCAAACTTCCCGACTATGAACTCGTTGTGGACCTCGCCCACGCCCGCGTGACCGCCGATGCCATCGAAGAACTCCACGAGCATGCCCGCCGCTCGGTCCTGTCATCCGGCATCGACGCCTCCGTCACCCCGTGCCGGCTGCGCATCGTGGATCCGCCCGCCATCCTCAGAATCAAGGAGCACGCATGAAAGCCCTCGTCTACGGCGGTCCCGGAGAAAAGTCCTGGACGGACGTCCCTGATCCCAAGATCCAGAATCCCAGCGACGTGATCGTCAAAGTGGATACCACCACAATCTGCGGCACGGACCTCCATATCCTCAAGGGGGATGTACCCGCCGTGACCAAGGGCCGGATTCTGGGCCATGAAGGCGTCGGGACCATCACCGAAACCGGCGCCTCCGTCACCAGCCTGAAAGTGGGGGACCGGGTCATCATCTCCTGCATCAAGTCCTGCGGCCACTGTGCCAACTGCAAGACTGGGCTCTACTCGCACTGTATGGGCGAGGAGGGGGCATCCGGGATCGGTTGGGTGTTCGGGCACCTGATCGACGGCACCCAGGCCGAGTACGTCCGCGTCCCCTACGCCGAAAATTCCCTCCACCTGCTCCCTGAGGGCGTCACCGACGAGCAAGCCGTTATGCTCTCCGACATTCTCCCCACCGGCTTCGAAATCGGTGTGCAGTACGGCCGGGTCAAGCCTGGCGACACGGTCGCCGTCATCGGCGCCGGTCCCGTCGGCCTCGCCGCGATTGCCACCGCTGGACTCTACGGAGCCGCAACCATCATCGCCGTCGATCTTGACGCGAACCGGCTGGACAAGTCCCGGGAGTTCGGCGCCACCGACGTCGTCCTCTCCGGCGATGCCGACTGGAAGGAACAGGTGCTGGCACTGACCGACGGGCAGGGCGTGGACGTGGCAATCGAGGCGGTTGGCATTCCGGCGACCTTCAGCATGTGCACGGACATCGTGCGTCCCGGCGGCAACGTTGCCAACGTCGGCGTGCACGGGAAGTCCGTGGAGCTGCACGTGGAGAACCTCTGGATCCAGAACATCAACATCAGCATGGGCCTGGTCAATGCCAACACCACTCCGATGCTGCTCAAACTCGTGGCCCAGAAGAAGGTGCCGGCGGAGAAGTTCGCCACCCACCACTTCGGCTTCGATCAGTTCCTGGAGGCTTACGACACCTTCGCCCGGGCCGCGGAAACGAAGGCGCTCAAGGTCGTGATCTCCGCATGAGGGCCCTGGTTGTCTACGATTCGGCGTACGGCAACACCAGATCGGTAGCAGAGGCGATCTCTGCCTCGCTCGACGGGCTGCAGGCAAGTTCCGTCCCGGTCGGGGACTTCAAGCCCGAGGCGCTCGCCGCGGGGGACCTGCTTGTCGTCGGTAGTCCGATCAACGGATGGCGCCCGACGCCGAAGATCACCGCGCTGCTTTCGGCGTTGGGAAATGGACACCTCAACGGTGTGAAGGCCGCGGCGTTCGACACCCGCGTTCGGATGTTCATCCACGGCGACGCTGCCAAAAAGATCACCCATGCCCTGAAGGCCGGCGGGGCAGACATCATCGCCGAACCCATGCCCTTCTACGTGAAGGGCAACGAGGGGCCCCTCCGGGACGGAGAAATCGAGAAGGCGGAGGTCTGGGCGCAAACCCTACTCACCTCACTTTCGAGCTGAGTCAGCTGATCTGAGTCATTGAAAGGATGGCGGCCATGCGAGCAGGCCGGATTGTCATGCTGGTGCTGGGTACGCTCAGCGCACTCCTCGGACTGGGGCTGCTGGCGGGCGCCGGGGCCGCGGGCTTCGCCAACTATCTGCAACGAGACAACGGGTACTTCACCACCCCATCCGAACGTTACTTCACGAACTCCTACGCCCTGACGACACCCCGCCTCGACATCATGACCGAGGGCGGCGTGCCGGACACCGCTCCGGTCGGCGTGGTCGGAAGTGTCATGCTGGGCGGTTCGGCGGTTGCCGGCAAGGAAATCTTCATCGGGGTGGGACCGCGGAACGACGTGGCGGCCTACCTGGAGGGTGTCAGCCATTCGGAGATCACCGAAGTCCGCTTCAACCCGTTCAGGGTGGAGTACCGGGATGTGGCTGGAGTCAACGTCCCCGCGAGGCCTGCAGACCAGGGCTTCTGGGCCGCCTCGGCCACCGGCCCCGGCGAGCAGCAGCTCGAATGGGACCTGCGGTCCGGCAGCTGGGCTGTGGTGATCATGAACGCCGATGCCAGTGCTCCGGTGGCCGTGGATATGAAGGCCGGAGCCCGCTCCAACCTGTTGTGGCCCGTCTTCATTGGGCTGCTGGTCGGCGGAATCGTCCTCCTGCTCATTGGTATTCCCCTGATTGTGCTTGGAGCCGTAGGGCTGGGGCGCGGCAAGAACGGGCATCCACAGCCCGGACAGTCCGTTTCCGGGCAGCCGCAGCCCGGGCAGCTGCACGGTGTGGCCACGGGATCCGCGCCGCAGCTTTATGCGGCGGGCGCCGTGGCGGGCGCCCCGGGCGTCCCGGGAGCAGTGCCTGGCGCCCCGCCGCCGGGTTCCGTCGCCGTCTATCCGGCCCGCCTCAGCGGCTACCTTGACCCGAACCTGTCCCGCTGGAAGTGGCTGGTCAAGTGGTTTCTGGCGATCCCGCACTTCATCGTCCTTTTCTTCCTCTGGTTTGCCTTCGGCGTGGTCACCATCGTTGCGTGGTTCGCGAT
Organism: Arthrobacter ginsengisoli; assembly: GCF_031456935.1. Classification (NCBI taxonomy): domain Bacteria; kingdom Bacillati; phylum Actinomycetota; class Actinomycetes; order Micrococcales; family Micrococcaceae; genus Arthrobacter; species Arthrobacter ginsengisoli. Next base: position 250,957 of record NZ_JAVDVQ010000004.1, read on the forward strand.
CCTGTTCACCGGGCGGTACCCGCGCTCGCTGTTCAACTTCAACGTCGGAGTGATCCGCTGGAGCTGGCGGGTTGCTTTTTACTCCTATGCGGCCCTCGGCACGGACATCTATCCGCCCTTCACTTTGGAACGCACTGACTACCCGGCCGATTTCGATGTCGATTATCCCGAGAAGCTGTCCCGTGGTTTGGTGCTCGTCAAGGCCTGGCTGCTGGCGATTCCGCACCTGCTGATCATCGCGCTGCTGACCGGGACCGCCCAGACGTGGGTGTACCGCGACGGCGAGTGGGTGCAGGTCGGCATGGGGCTCTCGCTGTTCGGGTTGCTGGTCTTCATCGCCGGGGTCATCCTGCTGTTCACCGGCGTTTTCTCCCGGGGTCTCTTCGACTTCCTGATGGGCCTGGACCGCTGGATCTACCGTGTCACGGCCTACGTGGCCCTGATGCGCGACGAATACCCACCATTCCATCTGGACATGGGGCCGCGGGATCCGGGCGACACGGCCGCTGTTCCATCTGCGGTCCCTCCGGCCGGCCCGGAATATGCGTCAGTTCCCGGCGGGGCCGGTCCCGCCAATACCCAGTCGGGCTTCTACGGTATCGGCGGCCCGGCAGCCCACGGCACGGACAACCCCGCAGGGCCTGCCGGAGCCGCAACTCCGGGCGGCGCTGACACTCCAGCAGCTCCCGACAGAGCCGCAGCCCCCCGCCCGGACAACCCGGCAACTCCCGACGCGGACAACCCGCACCGCACCTAATCCGCTCCGGGGACACCCCCAGCCGCGGCCGGGCAGTTCACCAGAGCCGCCCGGCCGCTTTGCTGTGCCGATTGCGCCGGGGCTGCGGCTGCTGCACCGGGCCTGCTGCGCAGGGCGCCCGCGCTTGGCCGCAACGCCTTGTCCGCGCCAGCAGCTCCTTCAAAGAAATAGCTTCATGCATCTGCATCCAAAGGGCTCCGTACGCCGGTAGTAGGGGTGTAAGCAAAAATCGCCCGCCTGGCGGGCCGTTGAAGGAGATGTAAATGCGTACCAGCCTTTTCACAGCAGGCGCCGTGGCCATCGCGGCAGCTCTCGCCCTTGCCGGCCCCGCCCAGGCGGCCGAGTCCGACGCCCAGCTTTCCGTTCTCCACGGCGTGCCGGGACTGACCGTTGACGTCTGGGTCAACGGCGAACGCACGCTTGACGATTTCGCCCCCGGCACCCTTGCCGGTCCGCTGGCCCTGCCGGCCGGGGACTATGACCTTGCCATCACCGCCGCCGACGCCGCGGACCCTTCCGCCCCCGTGATTGGGCCCGTGAAGGTAACCCTCGCCGCTAGCGGCAACTACACCGCCGTAGCCAACCTCGACGCCGCGGGCCAACCGACGGCCAACTTCTTCACGAACGACGTTTCGCAGATCGACCCCGGCAAGGGCAAGCTCACCGTTCGCCACACGGCAGCAGCACCGGCCGTGGACATACTCGCCGGCGGCTCCCCCGTCATCTCCGGGCTGGCCAACCCCAATGAGGAGACCCTGACCCTGGATCCCGGCACCCTGTCCGTTGCCGTGGCCGCCGCGGGCACCACGGACCCTGTGATCGGCCCGGCCGATGTGACGGTCGCGGAAGGCACCCACACGGTGGTGTACGCGTGGGGCAGCCTCGCGGACAACAACCTGGCGGTGGCCGTGCAGAACATTGAGGGACTGAACTCCGCCCCTGCCGGCGTTCCCGCTGGACGCGCCGGCGCCGCTGACGCGGGCGCCGCATCAGCCGGTCAGTCAGCCGCCACGGTAGGCATAGGCGCCGCGGCCCTTCTGCTGCTTGCCGGCGGGGTCGCTGTATCCCGCAAGCAGACGGCGCTCCGCCGCATCCTTTAGGCCGCAACCGCCAGCCCCGGCCGCCCGGCTCCCCGTCGGGCGGCCGGGCCACGAGCTCCAACAGGGCAGGAGGACGGACATGAAGCGCTCGACGACGGCGCATACCGCCCGGCGCGGCCCGGCTCCTGGTCCGCGGACATCCGGACAAAGTTTCGCCGCGCGCATCGCGGCCGCCACGGTCACTGTGGCGTTGCTGATCACGGGGTGCACCGCACCACAGGAAACCGCGGCTCCGCAGCCCGTGGCCACGGCTCAGGCCACTACCGTCCCCGTCCCGGGGACATCCATCCCGGTCCGGCCGGCAACCCCAACGGCCGAGGCACCCAAGGACCCGGCCCCGCGCTTCCTCGCCGTGGACGGGACCACTATCAGCATGCCGATCGTGGAGGTGGGAGTCAGCCCAGACGGGGCGATGGAGATCCCAGAGCCTTTCAACGAGGCCGGGTGGTACCGTTTCGGACCGGCCCCCGGAGCCGCCGCCGGCACCGCGGTGATCGCGGCGCACGTCGACACCACCTCCGATTCAGCGCCCTTTTCCCAACTCAAATCACTCCCGCCGGGTACCCTCGTGACGGTGCAGCGCGAAGGGGCCGCGCCCGTGACCTTCCGGGTGACCGGGGTGGAACTCATGGCCAAGGACGCGTTCGATGGCCCGTCCATCTTCCGGCGCGACGGCCCGCCCGAACTGAAGCTGGTGACCTGCGGCGGCCGATGGCTGGACGAAGAACAGGACTACGGCGACAATGTGATTGTCACCGCGGTGCCGGCATGATTCAGGATGCCGCGCTCATCGCCTCCACCAGCAGGGGGAAGGAGCCGGGCTTGGCACCTTTCGAGGCCTCTTCCGGCTGGGACGCCCGACTCAACGAGGCTTTCGCCGCAGGTGACGAAACCGCGCTGGCAGAGGCCTACCGGCAGTTCGCGCCCCTGGTGCACACGCTGGCGCTGCGCTCGCTGCGCGACAACGCCGCGGCCGATGACGTCACCCAGGAGGTGTTCATCCGGGTGTGGCGCTCGCGGTCTGCGTTCGACCCGGCGAAAGCACGGCTGCCGGCATGGATCGTGGGCATCACCCGGAACGTGATCACGGACGCGCAGGCGGCCTCGGTGCGCGAGACCAGGAAGGTGCTCGCCGCCGTCGAACTCTCTCCGGACCCGGAACAGGCGGCCGGGCACACTGCGGCGGAGGTCCTGGCCGACCGGCTGCTGCTGGACGGAGAACTGGAAAGGCTCGGGGAGCCGCAGGGATCCATCCTCAAGCTCGCCTTTTACGATGACCTGACGCATTCGCAGATTTCACAAAAACTGAACCTGCCACTTGGTACGGTCAAAAGCCACATCCGCCGCAGCCTGTCCCAGCTCAGAACCCGATTGGAGGTAGACCGTGCAACATCTTGATCCGGAGTCCCTCGGCCTGCTGGCCCTCGGCGAAGATCTCGGAGACGACGCCGCGGACCACCTCCGTTCCTGCGCGAGCTGCGCCGCGGACTATGCCGGGCTCCGCCGCGCGGTCCTGGCGGCGAAGCCCGGACCGCCGGACGCCACCGCGCTGGAGCCGCCGGGGCCGCAGGTGTGGGCAGGAATTCACCGCAGCCTGGGGCTTTCCACGGCCGTCGCCGCCGACCCGATTGGATCCCCGGCGTCGTGGCGTTCCCGCCCGCCGGCACCGGCACCGTTGCCACCACAGACACCGGCCGGCCCCCCGACGCCGCTCCCGTCCCGGGAAGAACAGCCCGGCCGGAAGCGGGAACCCGGCGGGGGATCCGGATGGATCCGCCGCCCCGGAGTGTGGCTGGCGGCCGCGGCGGCCACCGCCCTGCTGGCGGCGGGGGTCTTCTGGTCCGTGCAGCAGAACCAGCCGGCGGTGACCCCGCTCGCCCAGACCGAACTTGCGCCCGTGGCCCAGCATTCCGCCACCGGCTCGGCCCGGGTCGTCGAAACCAAGGACGGGCAGCGCACGCTGGAAGTCAAGGTCGACAAGAACGAGGCCCGCGGGTACCAGGAGGTCTGGCTGATTGCGCCGGATCTGTCCCGGCTGGTGAGCCTGGGCGTCATGACCTCCGAGTCCGGTACTTTTGCCGTGCCGGCGGGCCTGGATCTGGGCGAATACCCGATCGTGGACGTGTCCGACGAGCCGGTCGACGGCAATCCCGCGCACTCCAGCGTGAGCATTGTCCGCGGAACCCTTGACTCGTGAACCGGTCCGCCTCTTGCCAGCGGACCACGGCGAGAACATAGTTGAGGGAATTTACCACTCCATGGCGGGAGGCAGACGACCATGCTGAACAACGGGGTGCCCGGAAACGGACTGTTGCACGGCAAGACCGCGTTGATTTACGGTGCGGGAGGTTCCATCGGCGGTGCCGTTGCCCGGGCTTTCGCGGCGGAGGGCGCCTTCGTCTACCTCGCCGGACGCACAGAGTCGCGGCTGGAAAAAGTGGCCCGGGATATCCAGGAGTCGGGCGGCAGGGCGGAGACCGCCGTCGTCGATGCCCTGGACGAGGAACAGGTCGACGCGTTCGTTGACCGGGTGGCCAGGAAGAACAAACGGATCGATATCTCCTTCAACCTCATTTCCTTTGGCGACATCCAGCAGCCGCTGATGGACATCGACGTCAACGACTTCACCCAGCCCATCACCCTGGCCACGCGCACGCACTTCATCACCACGCGGGCCGCGGCGACCCAGATGATCAAACAACGCTCCGGCGTGGTACTGATGTTCGGTGGTTCCGGGCCTCAGACCCTACCCGGGCTCGGCGGGTTCAAGGTGGCCCTCGATGCGATGGAAGGGCTGCGCCGGCAGTGGGCTTTGGAACTGGGCAAACACGGCATCAGGGTGGTCACCATGGTGTCCGGCGGCATCGTCGAGACCATCCCGTGGCAGACGGAGGGGCGCGAGGAGATCATCGTGGAGATCGCCAAAGCCGCCCATCTGAACCGCACCGCAACCCTGTCCGACGTCGGAAACGTCGCCTGTTTTGTCGCCTCGGACAAGGCGGGGGCGATTACCGACGCCACAGTGAACATCTCCGCCGGCGCGATTGTGGACTATTAGGGGGTTGCCCTCGAAAACGGCAACGTATCCGCTACTCGACCGTCACTTTGATCCGCTGCACCACGTTGTTGCCCATGCCCTGGTAGTTCCAGACCTGCTCCAGCGGCTGGACGGCACCGGTGGCGTCCGTGGCGCGGCAGGCCAACTCATGGTCCCCGGCGTCGGCCACCCATGGCATGGACCAGGCACGCCAGGCGAAGGGCGCGGCCGGATGTTCCAGCTGCGCCGGTGCCCACTTGCCGTCGATACCGACCTCGACGCGCTGCACGGCGCCCTCCCCGGACCACGCCCGGCCGGTCAGCATCACCGGTCCGGCCCGCACGATCCGCCTTCTCGTGAAGAAGTCCGGCACGCCCGGCGGGACCATCAGCGAGCGGACCTTGATCCACGTGACGGGCGTGCCGACGTCGTTTGCGTCCTGCTGGTAGCGGTACGCCACCGCCTGCTGAAAGCCGTCGAACGGCTTGGTCAGCACCCTGATCGAGGTCAGCCACTTCACGCTCGCCATGCCGTACCAGCCTGGGACCACCAGTCGCAGCGGGTAGCCATGCTGCGGCGGCAGCTCATTGCCGTTCATCAGGTAGGCCAGCACGATGTCGGGCCGCAGCGCCTCGGCGATCGGAAGGCTCCGGGCGAACTGCTGCCGGACCCCACCCTGGATTCCACTGTCGGCGCCGGTGAACGCCACCTCCACGGCATCGTCCTCCACCCCGGCCTGGGCCAGCAGGTAGGCGAGCGGCACCCCGGTCCACACGGCGGTGCCGACGGCCTCCAACTGCCAGGGCTGGCTCAGCGGCCGAGGGCGCAGCAGGGAGCGGCCGTTGCCGGCGCATTCCAGGGTCACCGGGATGCTGATCTTCGGCGCCCGGCGGAGCGCTTTGAGGTTCAGCTCCACAGCGCGCTCCACGGCGCCGCCGATCCGCAAGTGCCAGTGCTCGATATCAATGAATGGGATGTCGAAGTGGTTCAGCAGGTAGTGCAATCCGGGCGGGGTGATGTCGTTCCGGAGGGCCTCCAGCGGCATCGAGTGGTTCCGCACGGCGAGCTGGAGTTCCTCCGCCGTCAGCGGGCCGTGGCTCGGTTCGCCCGGGTGCGGCGTGAGCCTGCGTCCGTTCCGCGGTGTCTTCAAAATGGATGAGTGTCGGGACATCTGCTTGGGCATGGCGTTGCGATTCTGCTCCGGACCGGCCCGGTTCTGGCCGGTGTCACCTGTCTTCAGGTCTACGCCGCGGCTCCGAAGCCGTCAATACTGGCCAGCCCGGCGCGGGAGTTCTCCAATATTCATGGGAATCAGGCTGTGCAGGACAGGTAGGGCGACGATCAGGCGGTGGGCCGTGACTGCAGGATCTCCGGTGCACTTGGAGTCCGGCGGGGCCGCATGGTCCAGGCGATTACCGATGCCCACACCAGAAGCAACACCAGCGACCCCGCCAGGACCGTGTCCAGCACCTGGTTGGACACGAGAAAGGCAGCAGCTCCGGCGACCAGCATCGGGGAGAGCAACGCCGCACTGCCGGTAAGCCAACGTGGGGTGAAGCCCCGGCTGCGGAGCAGGGCCGTAACGGTAGCCACAAAGATTGCGAGCAGCAGCAGCTTCAGGCTGTCGAAGCGGTCAATGGCGTGCACAAGCCCAAGGGTGCCTTCGGCTGTCAGCCGCTCGGCGCCCAGGGCCGCCACAGCGGCGAGGGCAGACTGCGCCAACGACAAGATCGCAGCTCCAAGTCCGGCCACAGTGGCCGCGACAATCAGCCGTTGGGACGTCGCCGTGCGGGGGAGTCCCAGCGCCATGCCGGCCAGGGCAACGCCGGCGGCGCCGTGGACGAGCAGCGCCTGGACCAGAGCGGCTCCCCCCGACTCCAGGTAGAAGGCGTGGAGCTGGCTCGCCGTGAGGGTCCCCGCCAGGTGGGAAGGCCCTGCGGCGAGGCCGGACAACCATGCCAAGACGTAGATGACAGCCCAGCCACTGAGCCGGCGACTCCCTCGGACAGCGGACATTTTGATCTCGAGGGTCAACTGGATTGGTCCTTTCAGGCAGATACAACGCGAATCAGGTCCGGGCAGGCCGGTGTTGCCAGGTGTCTGTCTACTGTGGTGCCGGCTCGTCGGCGTACTGCGTCAGGGAGACATGGAGGTGGTCGATGAGCCGTTGGTAGCTGACATCGACATCGTGGGGCATGCCGAACGCCCCTCTCTTCTCCAGATCGGCCCAACCATGCATCGATGCCCGCAATTCACGGACCGCATGGATAACCGGGTCACCGGCCAGCCCGTATCCGTGGAGCACGGATACAACGACCTGCAGGACAGCCGCTGCGGCTTCATTATGGTCATCATCCGCGGGAGCCGGGGCTGTCACCGTCGCGGCGTACCGGCCTGGAAAGCGCAATGCGTAGGCGCGGTAGGCATCAGCGGTTGCGCGGAGGGCGTCTTTGCCGGCCTTGCCGACAGCGGCAGCCCCGAGTTGCCCGGCCAGTTCGCGCAGCGCAAGCATTGACAGTTCCCGGCGCAGGCCCTCGAGCCCTTCGACGTGGTTGTACAGGCTTGGAAGGCGGACTCCGAGGTGCTTGGCCACTGAGGCCAGGGTGATCCGTTCCAGTCCGATGTCGTCGGCGAGGACAGCGGCCTGGGCCACGACCCGGCCGCGGTTCAGCCCGGCTCTAGCCATGGTTGCCGCCCTCAAGGAACCGGACGATTGCCGGGGATACGATCTCGGGATATTCAGCCTGCGGATAGTGTCCGGCCTCCGGGACAAGCAGGACTTCGCAACCCAGTTTCCCGCCAAGCAGTGAGGCTTCTGCTGCCGGATTAGGGAAGTCTGGATCCTTCGCGCCCATGACGACCAGTGCCCGCGCTGTGACCTCACCGAGCCTTGCTTCGGCGGGCGCATGGGATGTCCGGGTCGTGCGGACGAACGCCTTCCAGTAGTCCGGCCGGGACAGGCTGGCGTCGATGTCCAGCAGATGCTGCCTGAAGCCATCGGGCTTGCGTCCCGGGTACAGCGTCCGGAAGTAGCTGCGCCAGGCGTACCTGCCCCACGGTCTGCGCAGTGCCGCCCGGAATATCAGCTTCAGAGCCGCCGGGACCGGGATGTCACGGACAAAGGGCCCGATCAGGACCAGGGAAGAATACAGCTCGGGTTTCTCAGCGGCGGCCCACACCGCGGCGCCGGCTCCCATGGAGTTTCCGATGACCGTTGCGGGGCCGCCAAGGTGTTTGATGAGAGCGAGAATGTCCTCCCCGGTTGCCACGTCGTCGTATCGGCCGAACGATGCGTCGCTGCCGCCGTGCCCCCTCAGGTCTATCGTAGCCACGCGGAAGTTGGCCTCCAGCAGAGGCGGGACCAGAAAACGGTAAACACCGCGCAGGTCGCCCATGCCGGGCACGCACACCACCAGCGGACCCTCCCCGGAGATCTCGAACGCGATGCGGCCTTCCGGCACCGCCAGAAACTGAACCTTTGGCCCAGAGTCCTGAACTGGCAACTGATCCACTCGACCCCCTGACAAAAACTAATCTAAGTAGTTTATAAACTAGTGCTATTAGTTTTGCAAGGGTGGCAGAAAGATGCGAGGTACCGCTGGCCCTCTGGGCCTTGGAATTGCTGCAGATCGTGTCGCGAATGGACGAAGACCACTCTGGCCGGTGACCTCTGTCTTCAGGTCTACGCGGCGTGGCTACAGCGTGTGCGACTCGGCCAGGAACTCCGCCAGACCCAGCGGTTCACGGCCGGTCAGCTCGTGGACGGCCGACGTCGGCCCGGCCAGTTCGCCGGCGGCGATCGCCGTGTAGGTGCTCACCCAGGCGTCCACCTGCCACGGCGGTGCGCCATACGACGCCCGGGAGGCGTAGGCCTCCTCGAGGGTCTCATTGTGGAACGTGATCGTCCGGCCTGTCCCGGCAGTGAGGAGTTCCGCGGCGGTGGCCAGCGAGATGTCGTCGGGTCCGGTGAGGTTATAGCTTCTGCCGATGTGCAGGGCCGGGTCCCGGAGCACGGCAACGGCCGAGCGCGCGACATCCGCCCGGGCGACCGCAGCCATCACGCCGTCCCCGGCTGGTCCGCGGATAACGCCGTCTTCGCCCGCCAGCAGCGGCAGGAAGTCCAGGTAAAAGTTGTCCCGCAGGAAAGTGAAATCCATCCCGGACGCCCTAATGTGTTCCTCGGTGGCGAAGTGGTCACGCCCGAGCGTGAAAGTGGAATCCGCTGCCGCGCCGAAGAACGAGGTATAGACGATGTGCCGCACCCCCGCCGCAGCCGCCGCGTCCACAAAGGCGTAGTGCTGCTGCAGCCGGTCCTCAGCCTCGGCGGCGGAGACCATAAAGAGTGTCTGCACGCCCGCCAGGGCTGCTTTCGCGAGCACCGGATCGGCGTAGGTGACGACCGCGGGAACAGCCAGATCCAGTTCCGGCGCCCGGCTGAGGTCGCGAACCAGCAGCCGCTGCGGGCTGCCGGCGTCGGCCAGCTGCCGGGCCACCATCCCGCCCAGATGGCCGGTGGAACCGGTGATGGCGAGCGTCGGCGCAAGTGTCATGGGACTACGCCTCCCGGGAGGCGGGCGACTGGGTCTGTGCCGGGTCGCGTTCGGCCAGCAAGCCGATCGCGGCGTCGATCTTCTCCATGATTCCGGCGTCCAGTTTCACACCCGCGGCCGCGACGTTCCTCTCGATCTGCTCCGGCCGGGAGGCGCCCATGATGGCGGAGGCAACGTTCTTGTTCTGTAGCACCCAGGCGATGCTCAGCTGGGCCATGGTCAGCCCGGCCTCCTCGGCGATCGGCTTGAGCTGCTGCACACCGGTGAGGACTTCGTTGGACATCCAGCGCTCGATCATTTTCGAGCCGCCCTTGGCATCCGTGGCGCGGCTGCCCTCCGGAGCAGGCTTGCCAGGGTGGTATTTTCCGCTGAGCACGCCCTGTGCGATCGGCGACCAGACAATCTGGGAGAGGCCAAGTTCCTCGGAGGTCGGAATCACCTCGGCCTCGATGACCCGCCACAGCATGGAGTACTGGGGCTGGTTGGAGATCAGCTGGAAGCCGAGTTCCCGGGCGAGAGCGTGGCCTTCGCGGATCTGGCCGGCCGTCCATTCACTGACGCCGATGTAAAGGGCTTTGCCCTGCCGCACGATGTCCGCGAAGGCCTGCATCGTCTCTTCCAGCGGGGTGTCATAGTCGTAGCGGTGGGCCTGGTAGAGGTCCACGTAGTCCGTCTGCAGCCGTGTCAGGGAGCCGTTGATGGCCTCCATGATGTGCTTGCGGGACAAGCCAAGATCGTTGTGGCCCTTCGGGCCGGTGGGACCGAAGACCTTGGTGAAGATTTCCAGTGACTCGCGCCGCTCATCCTGCAAGGCCTTGCCCAGTACGGTTTCCGCGGCCGTGTTGGCGTAGACGTCAGCGGTGTCGAAGGTGCTGATACCGGCGTCGAGGGCGGCCCGGACGCACTGCGTGGCGACCTCGTTCTCCACCTGCGACCCATGCGTGAGCCAGTTGCCGAACGTGATTTCCGAAATCTTGAAGCCGCTGTTCCCGAGGTATCTGAATTCCATGGGTTTCACCGTAGCCGACTTGCCTGCCAGGGGGTATGGCTTCAGCCCGCTTTGCGCTCGTGCGCCTGAGGTTTGCCCAAGGGCTTCCTTGGCAGCGGCAGGCGGCCGGGAAGAGACACCAGCGAGCCCGTGTCCAGCAGCGACTTCGCGGCGGGCATCGGGGCCTTCTTGAAGGCCGGCGGGACCGTTCCGTGCTGGCCGTTTCGGTCCGTGGCTGACTCTACGAGCGGTGCCACCGCCGCCACGTCCCGTGCCGGAGCCGTGGGGCTGGGCAGTTCCCGGACCGAGACCTTGACGTCCGGGGCCGCCGCCGCCTTGGCTCGGGCGTCGGCTCGGGCATCGGCCTGCGCGACGGCGGCAGCCCAGTCCTGGGACAGGGCGGGTTCCTTCTTGGCCGGCTTGGCGGGGCTGGCGGGTTTGGCAGCTTTGGTGGGCCTGGCCGCTTTGGTAGGCCTGGCCGGTTTGGCAGCCTTCGGGGGCTGGACCCGCTGAGTCGATCCGGCCGTCCGGACCGGGCGGCCCCGCGGGGCCGGGGCGGCGGATGGTTCGGTTTTGCGAGCGGTCCCGAACAGCCCGCGACCCACGGCCATGATGGTCACGGCGGTCAGCCGGCCGAGGCCTGCAATCACCAGCGTGGCGACAAAGACGAGGAAGAGACCGAAGAACATGACGAGCGCCACTCCCAGGGTCCCGAAGAAGGTCAGGTTGAGGGCAATGGTTGTCGGATCTTCCATTTCACCTCTCCTAGCTGGCCTTGCCGCGACGCTTCCCGCCCAGCACGGCGGGTAACAGCACCCCTTAACCATACGGACTTTTTTCCTGGGATGCGCAGGCATCGGGCTTCATCGCGGAGACGTGTCAAAGCTGTTATGCCGGCGGTCGGTGCCGCGCAAACCCCACGGCTATAGTCGGTAAGTAGCCGCCGGCGTGGTCCGGCCTCCCGGAAAGGACCATTGTGACGCCTCCAGCACCCGCAAGTCCGCCAGGCCAGGCCCGGCCGGACCCGGCCCCGTTCCGGGGCAACTGCCCGTGCCTGTCCGGGGAGCAGTACAGCGACTGCTGCGGCCGCTTCCACCGCGGCGAGACGGAGGCTCCGACGGCGGAGCAACTGATGCGCGCCCGCTACAGCGCCTTCGTTATGCTGGATGCCGCCTACCTCCTGCGGACCTGGCATCCGGACACCAGGCCGGTCGGACTGGAGCTGGAACCGGACCTGCAGTGGCGGCGGCTGGACATCGTCTCCACGACGCGCGGCGGCCCGTTGGACACCGAAGGAACCGTCGAATTCAAGGCCCATTTCCGGCACAACGGGGAACGCGGAGTGCAGCACGAGACGAGCCGGTTCCTGCGGGTCAACCGCCGCTGGTACTACGAAGCCGCCGTCGGGTCCGGCTGAACGGTCAGGGTGCGGACGATCTTGTCGTCAGCGGTAGTTCCGGTGCAGATTCACCTTCACCGAGGCTCGCGGGCTGGCGTCGGCAATCCAGGGGCCGGTGCCCTCGGACTGGTCCAGCACACCGGCCTCAACCCACTCGTAGTCACCGGCCAGGACATTGCGGGCAAGCACATGGTCGGCGTCGTCGGTGTTCCGCCAGAGCTGGTCAAAGTACTCGTCCACCCGCACCCGGGCCTGTTCGCAGTACGCCTCGGCGAGTTCGTAGGCGGAAGCGCCCTTCTCCGGCGCGGTCCGCAACAGCATTTCGGCCCGGGAGCAGCAGGCGGCCATGGCGAAGAGTTCGGCCCCGATGTCCACGATCCTGCCGAGGAAGGCCTGTTTGTGCTCGAGCCGGGCCTGCCAGCGCCCCATCCCGTAGAAGGTCTGCCGGGCCAGCCGCCGGGAGGACCGCTCGATGAAGCGCAACTGCTTCGCGAGGCGGCCGAAGTCGCTGTAGGAACGCGGGTCCATGCCGGCCCCGGCGACAAGCTTGGGCAGCCATTTCGCGTAGAAGCCGGAAGCGCCGACGGCGGCCCTGGCCTTGTCCGACAGGCTGGCATCCTCGGAAGCGAGGTCGCCGGCTGCGGCGAGGTGCGCGTCCACGGCCTCACGGGCGATCAGCAGCTTCATGATCTCCGAAGACCCCTCGAAAATCCGGTTGATCCGCAGGTCGCGGAGCTGCTGCTCCGCCGGCACGGCGCGCTCGCCGCGGGCCTCGAGTGAGTCAGCGGTTTCGAAGCCGCGGCCGCCGCGGATTTGTACCAGTTCGTCGGCGATCCGGCAACTGATCTCCGTCGACCACAGCTTGGCCAGGGCCGCCTCGATCCGGACGTCCTTCTGCCCGGCGTCGGCCATTTCGGCCGTCAGCTCAAAGACCGCATCCAGGGCGAAGGCGCTGGCCGCGATGAAGGCGATCTTCTTGCCCACAGCTTCATGCCTTCCCACCGGACGGCCCCACTGGGTGCGGGCGTTGGACCATTCGCGGGCGATCTTCAGGCTCCACCGCCCGGAGCCGACGCAGAGCCCGGGAAGCGAGAGCCTGCCGGTATTGAGCGTGGTGAGGGCGATCTTCAGGCCCTGGCCTTCACGGCCCAGCCGGTTGGCCGCGGGCACGCGGACCTGGTGGAAACGGGTGACGCCGTTCTCGATGCCGCGCAGGCCCATAAAGGCGTTGCGGTTCTCCACTGTGATGCCGGGGGAGTCCATCTCGACGACGAAGGCGCTGATTCCGCCCTTGTGGACTGCACCGTCAGGGTCCGTGCGGGAGGGGACCACTGCCATGACCACCACGAGCTCGGCGATCACGCCGTTGGTGGTCCACAGCTTGACACCGTCAATGACATAGGACTCCCCGTCGTCGGACGGGACAGCGGTGGCGCCCAACCGCGCGGGATCGCTGCCGACGTCGGGCTCGGTCAGCAGGAACGCGGTGATGGCGCCCGCCGCGCAGCGCGGCAGGTACTCCTGTTTCTGCGCCGGGGTGCCGAAGACTTTGACCGGCTCGGGGACTCCGATGGACTGATGTGCGGAGAGCAGTGCGCCGAGGCTGGGGTGGACCGACCCCAGCAAGGCCAGCGACCGCCCGTAGTAGACCATCGAAAGGCCGAGTCCGCCGTAATCGCGCGGGATCTTCATGCCGAAGACGCCCAGTTCCGCCATCCCCTTCACGTATTCATCGGGGATCCGGGCGTCACGCTCGATGGTCCGCCCGGACATGGTGCGGCAGTACTCCGTCAGCCGGGCCATGAACGCTTCCCCGCGTGCGACATCGTCCGCGGGGGCCTCCGGCCAGGGATGGATCAGGCTGAGGTCAAAGCTGCCGAGGTACAGGCCCTTGGCGAAACTGGGCCGGTCCCAGGCTGTTTCGCGGGCGGCCTCGGTGATGGCCCGCGCGTCGGCCGCGGTGGCGTCCGGACCCAGCTGCTCAGGTGGGACAGGGACCTCGGCGGCAGGGCTGTCGGCCGGACCGTCAGTGGCTGGATTCTCAACGGCGGAGCTCATTGGGCATCTCCTCGCACCGGGGGTACCGGCTCGAGCCCTGGATCCGCCTGGGGTGGAGGACCCTTCAGCTGTCCCGCAATACTACCCGCGGGTAGCTGCCCGTACTAGGGGCCGGTTGGCCCATAATTTCTGCCGCGATATCCGCGACGAAGTCACTGGCACGGTCACCCGGAAGCTCCACCGTCGCGGCGTGGCGCACCAGTCGGTCCCAGCCGTGGTTGATGCCGTGGACAAGCCACAGCACGATATTGGCGGCGATGATCCAGGCGAGCCGGCCGACGCCGACCAGCACCAGGGCCACGAAGGACGCCGTCATCATGAAAAGCGTGATCACCAGGGCAAAAACCAGCGTTCCCAGGAACACCAGCGTTGCCGTTTCCACTGCGCTTAAGTCGAACTGCATTCTTCCCCCTGCACCATTGCTTCGGTTGAATCAGTAGCCCGAGCGTAGGGTGCGGGAGTTGCGCTAGCCAGAGTCCACGGCGCATGGCGGAATTCTTGATATGAGATCGAAATACTACCGGGGCGTAGGTCACGGGGCGGTCGCGGCCAGGTTACCCCGGCCGCCACGCCCCGCTCAAGACCTCCGCTCAAGATCTCCGGTGTCAATCCTGGGCGCGGCTCAGTCGTCGTCGCGCTCGGGGGCGCCCTGGCTGAGGACCTGGAAGTCGGCACCGAGCTGGACCTCAACCTGGGTGCCGTCGTTCAGGAGCACCTCCACCTCGTAGGCGGAACTGCCCTCGTTCTCCCGTTCGACTTCGCGCACTGTGCCCTGGCCAACGCTGGCAAGGGCCGCGCTGCCCGCTTTGTTCTGCTCATCGGCGTTCAGTGCGGGCTGGCTGGAGTCGTCGTCGTGGTCGGGTGCTTCGGCGGTGGCCGCTCGGAGTGAACGGTCGAGGTCGACGGCGGCAACGCGGGCATCTGGAAGCCTGAATGCGGCCGTCTGGGCGCTTGCCGCGACTGCGACCGTGGCGCCGCCGAGAATGACCGCCGCGGCTGCCGCTCCCGTGATCACTAGTGCTTTTTTACCCATGGCAAACTCCAATCAGGTGATGTTCATAGTCTGCTCCTGCCGTGGATGGCACACAACGAAGAATGCAAACCGGGGCCTGCGTTAACCTTGTAGCTGGCAGTTTTTCCTTATTCGCTGCCCGATCCAGATCCCACGGCAGCTAAAGGAGAGTGCGTGTCCCGCTCCGCCCTGTCCTCGGCCGACGCCATCAGTGCCCGGCTGCGGGACCTCGAACTTCTCACCAAAGGTCCCGCCTGGGCGTTGACCCGCTCGGCGCCGTGGGTGATCGCCGTGCTGCAGGCGTCCTTTACCCGCACGCGCCCGCAGCTTCCGCTGGAACAGTTCCACGCCGACGTCGACGCCTTCCTGGAGCAGCTCCGCCGGCAGGACCCCGGGCTGGGCGGCTCCGCCAGCGGGAAGTCATTTGGCGATGAGTGGACCCGCAAGAGCTTCCTGACCCGCCGGAACCAGTCCGGGCAGATCGTATACGAGGTCACCGAGGCCGCCGCCCGCGTCCTCGCCTTCCTGGACAGCCTTTCCAGCGAACGGTCCACCCTCAACGGCTCACGGCTCGGCACGCTGCTCGGCGACGTCGAGAAGCTTGCCAATGAGACGAACCCGGACCAGAGCGCCCGGCTGGAGTCGCTCGAGGAGGAAATCGGCGAACGGCGCCAGCTCATCGAGGACATCAGCTCCGGTGATTTTGACGGGCTGCTCGACGACGAGGAGGCCGTCGAGGCCGCCGGGAACATCCTGGACCTCGCGGCGAGCCTGCCCGCGGACTACAAGAAGATGCGTGACCGGATCGAGGAGCTGGTGGGGGAGCTCCGGAACCAGATCATCGAGGAGTCCCTGAGCAAGGGCGCCACGATGGCCCAGGTGCTGGACGCGGACAAGCGGCTCCGGCAGAGCCCGGAGGGGCGGACCTTCCGTTCCTTCACCGCGTTCCTGGACGACCCGCAGCAGCAGTTGCGGTTCCGATCGGCGATCGGCGAGGTGCTCAGCCGACAGTTCGCCGATGACCTCAGCCATGAGGAACGTGAGACGCTGAAGAACCTGGTGGCGGAATTGCGGACCCAGCACAGCCAGATCCAGCGGATTTACGGCAAGCTCAGCGAAAGCCTGAACACCTACGTCCAGAGCGAGGACTTCCGGCAGTCCATCCGGCTCCGCAAGGTCCTCCGGGAAGCTGAGCAGGCCCTCCGGTCCCTGCCGTACGAACGCGAACGCCCCGGACTGGTCCGCGGCCCGGTGCTGTTCAATGCTGGCTTCGAGTCCCTGGCCATGGTCAAGCTGTTCGACCCGGACGAGTTCGCCGCCCCGCCCAGGCTGGCCGACCCGATCGCCTTCAGCGACTCGGACCGGGTGCGCTCGCCGCGGACCGGCAAAGCCCGCCCGGAGGCCGTCCGCGCCGCGTTCGCCGGAGCTGCCACGCTGGCCGAGGCCTGGCAGCAGCTCCCGGCCGGGGAACGCCACATCAACTCGATCCGCGCCCTGCTCTCCCACGCACTGCACGAAGGTGCCGGCTTTGACCGTGAGGCCTGGGACACTCTCGACTTCGAACAGATCGACGGCTCCACGCGCACCGCGTACCTGCCGGTCGTCACATTCAAGAAGGATTGAAGATGACTGAAATTTCCCGTGAAGCAGCGGAGGCCCAGGAAGCACCGGAGGCGGCGCCCGCCCAGCACGTCCACGCCGATCCCTTCACGGTCACACCCCGGGATACCTTTCTCGACGGCGCTGCGCTGTTCCCGGGCGACACCGGCGTGCTCCCGATGAAGGTCCGGCAGGCCCTAGTGAAACTCCTCAAGGGCCCGTACATCGACGGCGGTCGGGACGAAAAACTCTGGACCACACTGCTGGACAACCAGCTGATCCTCCGCAGCCGCCTGTCCGAACTTTTCCTGACCCTGCAGCTGGACCACGAACGCAAGGTGGCCGTGCTGCGCCCGGTGGATCCCGAGGCCATCGGCGGCAGCACCCGCTCCAGCATCCTGCGCCAGCAGCGGGCGCTGAGCCGGGTGGAAACCATTGTGCTGCTGCGCCTGCGGCTGCTCCTGGACCGCCACGTCACAGCCCAGACAGACCCCACGATCACCCGCGAGGAAATCGCCGAGCTGGTGGCGCACTACCAGCCGGCCGGCCAGCAGGATGCCCTGCGCGATTCCGACGTCGTCAACCGCGCCGTCACCAAGCTCCTCGCCCGCCAGCTCCTCCTCAGCACCGGCCTGGACGAGGTCTACACCATCTCCAACGCCCTCCCCCTCGCCCTCCCCTTCGAAAACATCGGCGACATCCCGGCCCAAATCGACGCCCTGGTAGCCGCCGCCACCGACCAGTCGGGAACAGAACCCCTGCTGGAGTTCGACGGCGACAGCTCCGCGGACGGCGAGCACACCGACGATGCGGAGGGGGCCAAGTGAGCATCGCCACGATGCTCCCGATGGGCGAGCTCACGAACCCCGGCCAGATGCGTCTCGCCCTGGTCCAGGTGGTCAACTGGGGCACGTTCCACGGCGCCCACACGATGCACGTCGACCGGAACGGCACCCTGCTGACCGGCAATTCCGGCGTCGGCAAGTCCACGCTGTTCGACGCGATGCTCCGGGTTTTCGATGCAAGGCCGCGCTCCAACGAGGCAGCCGCCCAGCGCGCGGGCGGCGCGGTGGAGGACAAGCGCACCACGTTCACGTACATGCGCGGCAAGGTGGGCGACAAGGCCGTGGGCGAGGGGTCGGCCAGTGCGTTCCAGCGCCCCGGCGCCACCTGGTCCGCCGTCGCCCTGACCTTCGACAATGCCGCGGGCTCGCGGGTGACCGTTTCGGCGCTGTTCGACCTGCCCCAGAACGGCACCGAGTCCAGCGTCGGCCGGTACTACCTGATTGACAACGAGCCGCTGGACCTTGCCGCCCTTGAGGGCATTGCGGAGAAGCGCTTCACCAAAGCTTCGCTGGACGCGATTTTCCCGGACGCCCAGGTCTTCGATGTGCACAAGGCCTTCGCGGAACGCTTCCGGCGGCTGCTCGGGATCAATTCCGACCAGGCACTGCCGCTGCTGCGCGTCATCCAGGCGGGCAAGGGCCTCGGCGGCAGCGTGAACAACTTCTTCCGCGACCAGGTCCTGGACGCGCCCGCCACGCTGGCCGCGGCCGATGGCGTCGTGGAGGAATTCAGCAACCTGATGTCCATCCGGCAGCGCCTTGAGGACGTCCGGCAGCAGCGCGACCAACTGGCCCCGGTCCCCGGGCTGAACAAGGAGTATGCCCAGTCCCTGCTCGAAGCCAACAGGCTGCGGGAGCTGGCCGGCGAGGAATTCGAGGCCTACAAGCAGCAGCTGGCAGTCACGGTCCACGAGAAAACGCTCGCCCGGTTCAAGGACCTGGCCCAGGCCAAGGCGCAGGAACTCGGAGCCGAGCGCGGCATCCGCGACGTCCTGGCCAAGGAGCTCCGCGAGCTTGAGACGGACTACAACAACCAGGGCGGCAACGCGATCTCCGCGATCGAGCAGTCGCTCGAAAACGCCCGCGTGGGGCTCAAACTCCGGCAGCAGGTCGAGGAATCAGCCCGCAAGGCACTCTCCGACGCCGGCCTGGAACTTCAGTGGTCCGCGACCGGCTGGGAGCAGGCCCACGAGCACGCAGCCGCCCGCTCGGCCGAGCTGAACGACGACTCGGAGGCCCTCAAGGAGCTGCGGTTCGAGGCCTTCGACGGCCACGCGACCAAGAAGCGTGAGCTCGCCGCCGCCCGGCAGGAACTGGTCTCGCTCAGGACTCGCAAGTCGCTGCTGCCGCCGTCGAGCATCGAGAACCGAAGCGCCATCGCCGCGGCCACGGGAGTCACCGAGGAGCTGATGCCGTTCGGCGGCGAACTGATCGATCTCGCCGAGAGCCAGGAACAGTGGCGCCCGGCCGCGGAGCGCGCGCTGCGCAGCCTCGCCACCACCTTGCTGGTCCCCGGCGAGCACTTCACCGCCGTCACCCGCTACCTCAACGACCATCCCGTCCGCGGTGCGCTGCGCGCTGTGGACGTCTCCAAGCCCCTGGCCGGCGGAGCGCTGGCCGTGCAGGACGCGGCCGACGGCGATCTGCTCACCAAACTGGACATCCTCACGATGGGACCCGGCGCCGGGGCCGCCGAGTGGATCCGCGAACGGATCGCCCTCGATTTTGCCTACCCGTGCGTGGAGGACCCGGCGGAACTGGCGCGGCTGGACAAGGGCCTTAGCCTGGGCGGGGTGGTCAAGCGAAACCGCCACACCGTGGAAAAGGATGACCGCTTCACGTCCCGCCAGGATTATGTCCTCGGCTTCGACAACGCCGCCAAGCTGGAGCTCGTGGCCGCCCAGGTGGAGGACCTGCAGCAGGAACTGGCCAAGGCCGCCGATCTGGCGCAGAGCCGGGAGGAGTCGCACCAGGGGATGACCCGGCAGCTCGAGGCCCTGCGCCGGGTGGCCGAGGACCACCGCCCTTGGGAACAGGTCTCGGCCGGCGTGGCGGCGGACGAACTCGCCCGGATCGAACAGCGCCTCACGGACGCCCTCGCCGCGCAGGCGGACCTCGAACCGCTGCGCGCGAACATCGAGGCGGCCCGGCACAAGCACCAGTCCAGCACCGAGGCGGCGGCTGTGCTGCAGAGCGAATACAAGGCCCTCGACCGGCAGCTATCCGCGGCCGATTCGCTGCTGGACGCCGCGCGGGAACGCCTGGCCCAGTCGCCGCCGTCGGACGACACTGTCACCGCGCTGGAACCGTACTTCACCGACGGCGGCAACGTCCTGGAAATGCACGAACTGGACAACCTTGCCAACCAGGTCCGGACCCGGCTCCTCGCCGAGCTGCACGCTGCCGAATCGCGCGGGCAGGCCACGTCGGAGCGGCTCACCCGCAGCTTCGAGGGTTTCGTGCGTGAGTGGGGCACGGCGATTTCCGCGGACCACGGCACGTCGATCGGCGCCGCAGGGGAGTTCGAAGCCCGGTACCACGCCATTGTCAGCGACGGGCTTCCCGCCCAGGAGGCCGAATTCCGGCAGTTCTTCAACCAGCGCACGCACGAGTCCTTCAGCACTCTGCTGCATTTGCTGGACGAGGAACGGCGCTCGATCACCAGCCGCATCCTGCCGCTGAACGGGATCCTGTCCGAGGTGAACTTCCATGAGGGCAGCTTCCTGGAACTCGACATCAAGCAGACCCTGCCCGCCACCGCGAAGCAGTTCAAGGACGCGATCCAGAACGCGCTCAGGGTCCGTCACACCCGGCCGGGACGGTCCACCGGCCCGGCCGCCGGGGCCGGCAGCCCTGAAGCGGACGACGACGCCGAGCTCACCAACCGCTACAAATCACTTGAAACACTGGTGAAACGGCTCGGCTCGCAGACCCCGGAGGACCGGCGCTGGCGTGCCGAGGTGCTGGACGTCCGCGGCCACCTCTTCATCCAGTGCAAGGAGCACCGCGACGTGCTGGCCGCCGGTTCCGAGCGGGCCGGGACGGGCGCGGCGAAGACCGAGGTCTTTATGCATGCGGATACGGGCTCGATGTCCGGCGGCGAGCGGCAGCGTTTCACCGCGTTCATCATGGCCGCGGCGCTGAGTTACCAGCTGGGCATCGCCGAGCAGGGCTTCACCACCTACGGCACGGTGATGATGGACGAGGCCTTTGTGCTGGCCTCGGAGGAATTCGCCGGCGCCGGCATCAAGGCCCTGCATGAGTTCGGCTTCCAGCTGCTCCTGGCCGCACCGGAAAACGTGATCGACCTGTCCCGGCACCTCGGCTCCGTCACCGAAATCCTGCGGGACAAACGCACCAACCGCTCCGGCGTGCTTACCGCTCCCGTGATCGGACCGCGCCCCGGATCCGAGGGGACCTGGCGTTCCGAGGCGAACCCGGTCGACATCGTCCTGCGCTGACCCTCCGCACCAAACCAACGCGGGTCACTTACCGCCCATAATCGCCACCGGGATGGGCCGGTGAGTGACCCCTCGTTGGTGTTTAGACGGGACAAGAGCTGAGATCCCTTCAAATACGTTACGAAAGGTTTGCGTAATTAGTCAAAGGGTAGGCTAGCCTTACTTAGGTTCGCATCATTGACCTAAGGAATCCCATGACCCTCCCTGCCCCGAGCCGCGCCCTGCCCAGGCGCCGCTTCCTCCGCACGGCCGGCCAGGCAACTGCTGCCCTGGCCGCCGTCGCACTCTCCCTGACCGCCTGCTCCACCGGCCCGGCCAGCTCGACGGCGGCGGACGCCACCAGCCAGTCGGCCAGCACCGCCTTCCCGGTGACAATCAAGCACACGTTTGGCGAAACCACCATCCAGGAACAGCCCAAGCGCGTCGTCACCGTGTCCTGGGTCAACGACGACGTGGCAATTGCCCTCGGCGTGGTTCCGGTTGGTGTGCCCAAGAACGAGTGGGGCGGCAACGATGAGGGCTCCACCCCGTGGAAGGACGCCGCCCTCAAGAACCTCGACGCCGGCTTCGGTTCCGAGAAGGCCCCGGCCCAGTTCTCCGAGGCCGACGGCGTCAACTTCACCGAAATCGCGAAGCTCAACCCGGACGTCATCCTCGGCGCCTATTCCGGCCTGACGGAAGAGGACTACAAGAAGCTCAGCGAGATCGCCCCCGTGGTGGCCCACCCCGAGGTGGCGTACGGTACGTCCTGGCAGGATTCCACAGCCATCATCGGCAAGGCTCTCGGCAAGGAAACCGAAGCAGCCAAGCTGGTCGCCGACACCGAGGCCACGATCCAGGGCAAGGTCTCGGAGTACCCGCAGCTGGCCGGCAAGACCTTCATCTACGGCAATCTCGAGCCGGCCAAGGGCGACGGCGTCAACGTCTACACGGCAAATGACAACCGTCCGCGCTTCCTCAGCGAGATCGGCATGAAGCTGGCCCCCGTCGTGGAAGACAACTCCAAGGGCTCCGCGGAGTTCTTCATCCCGTGGTCCGCCGAGAAGGCCAACGAACTCGCCTCTGACGTCTTCGTGACCTGGGTCCCGGACGCGACAACTGCCGATGCAATCAAGACCGACCCCCTGCTCAGCCAGATTCCGGCCATCAAGAGCGGCGCCCTCGTCGCCGACTCCGACAACACGCTCACCCTGTCCATCTCCGCGTCCTCGCCGCTTAGCCTGCCCTGGGCCCTCGACACCTTCCTGCCGCAGCTGGCCGGCGCAGCGGACCAAGTCAAGTAGCCAGCGCACCGTGAGCCCACTTACGACGACGGCGGTCCGCACGGCCGCCCCGCCCGCCCCGGAAATCCCGCCCGGCCCCGCCCGGGGACCGCGGGCGCTCTGGCTGCTGGCCGCCGTCGTCGTACTGGCGCTCGTGACGCTGGCGTCGTTCGCCATCGGCGCCCGCGGCCTGGCCCTGGACACCGTGTGGCAGGCACTGACCCGGTTCGATCCGGGCAACGGCGACCACGCCGTGGTCCACGCCCGCATTCCACGCACCGTCCTGGGCCTGCTCGCCGGGGCCGCGCTCGGGCTCGCGGGCGCCGCGATGCAGGGTGTGGCCCGCAACCCCCTCGCGGACCCGGGCATCATCGGAATCAACGCCGGCGCCGCGCTGGCAGTCGTCGCGGGAATCTACGTCTTCGGCGTCTCCTCGCTGTCCGGGTACATCTGGTTCGCGTTCCTCGGCGCCGCGGCCGCCGCCGTCGTGGTCTACCTGATCGCATCCCTCGGCCGGGACGGCGCGACGCCCGTGAAGCTCGCCCTCGCCGGCGCCGCCCTGAGCGCGGGACTTGTCTCGCTGATGAACGTCATCCTCGTGTCCAGCAGGGACACTCTGGACCGCTTCCGGTTCTGGCAGGTCGGCGGGATCGCCGGCCGCGACTGGTCGGTGATCCTTCCCGCACTGCCGTCCCTGCTGCTCGGGGCCGCGATTGTGCTTGCCACGGGCCGGATGCTCAACAACCTCGCCCTCGGCGATGACATCGCCCGCGGCCTGGGCCAGCGTGTCGGGCTGGCCCGCGGCATCACCGCGCTCGGGATCGTCCTGCTCTGCGGCACGGCCACGGCGCTGGCGGGCCCGGTTGGCTTCGTGGGCCTCATCATTCCGCACGCCGTCCGCTTCCTGACCGGTCCCGACTACCGCTGGATCCTTCCCTTCTCCCTGGTCCTGGCCCCGGCACTGTTGCTGGCCGCGGACGTGATCGGCCGCGTGATCCTGCTCCCTGGTGAAGTGCCCGCCGGTATCATGACCGCGCTCGTCGGTGCCCCGGTGTTCGTCTGGCTGGTCCGGCGCGGCAAGGGAGCAGGACTGTGAGAACCGCGTCCCTGACCCGGGAGACCTCCACCGAGATGGCACTTGGCGGCAGTGATCCGCGCAAACATCGCCGTTATCTGCCATCTCGCGGACTCTTCCGGAGCCGCACCGCCCTCCTGGCCCTTGCCGTCGCAGCACTCTTCGCCGCGAGCGTGCTCCTGGGCAGCTACACCGTCACCATCCCCGACTTCTGCAGGATCCTGGCCGCCCACCTCACCGGCGGGGAGAAAATCCCCGGAGCAAGCTTCATCGTGATGGAGCACAAACTGCCGCGCGCTGTGGTGGGCACGCTGATCGGCGCCGCGTTCGGGCTCTCCGGTGCACTGTTCCAGACCATGCTCCGCAATCCACTCGCCAGCCCCGACGTGATCGGCATCAGCTACGGGGCCAGCGCCGCGGCTGTGACGGCGATTGTTGTCTTCGGCGCCTCCGGCGCCGCCGTCTCGGGTGCCGCGTTCGCCGGTGCGCTGGGCGTTGCCGGCCTCATCTACGCCATCTCCCGGGGCGGATCCCTCGGTTCCGGCGGACGCAGGGGCGACGCCGCCGGCAGCCGGCTGATCCTGGCCGGCGTGGGCATCGCCGCGGCACTCCACTCCGTGGTCAGCTTCCTGATGACGCGGGCGGATATCCGCACCGCCGCCGACGTCCTGGTCTGGCTCAACGGCTCGCTCAACTCCGCGAGCTGGGACCGGGCCGGAGTCCTCGGCCTCGCGCTGCTCGGCCTGGTTCCCGCTGTCGCGCTCCTCGCCGGGCCGCTGCGCATCCTCGAACTTGGTGACGACACGGCCGCAGGCCTCGGCGTCAGGGTCGGCGCCGCCCGGCTGGCCATTGTGATCACCGCCGTCGGACTGGCTGCCGCGGCGACGGCGGCCGCCGGGCCCGTGGCGTTCGTCGCGTTCCTCGCCGGACCGATCGCGCGCCGCTTCGCCGGCAAGGCAAGCCTGCCGGCGTCGGCCCTGGCCGGCGTGCTGATCGTGCTGGGTGCAGACTACTTCGCCGCCAACATCGCTCCGCTGCTGCTGGACGGAACAGTCCTGCCCGTCGGAGTGGTCACCGGTGCCCTGGGTGCCCCGTTCCTGCTCTGGCTGCTCGTCAGCTCCAATCGAAAGGATGCCTGAGATGGCAACTCTTCAGGCCTCCGGCCTGCGGCTGAAATACGATCAGCGGACCGTGATCGAGGGGCTCTCGGCCGTGATCCCGGAGGGCAAGGTGACCATGATTGTCGGCGCCAACGCCTGCGGAAAATCCACCCTGCTCCGGGGCCTGGCCCGGCTGCTGAAGCCTGCGGCCGGCACGGTCACCTTGGACGGCCGGGACATCCACCGCCGACCCGCCCGCGAAGTGGCCCGCACCCTCGGGCTGCTTCCGCAGCACCCGACGGCGCCGGACGGCATCACCGTCCGGGACCTCGTGGGCCGGGGCCGCTACCCGCACCAGGGGTTCTTCCGGTCCGGGCGGCCCGGCGACGCTGCGGGCGACGAGCGTGCCGTGCAGCAGGCGATGGCCGCCACCGAAACGCTGGAGCTGGCCGGGCGGAACGTGGACGAACTATCCGGCGGGCAGCGCCAGCGGGTGTGGATCGCGATGGCCCTGGCGCAGGAAACCGAAGTGCTGCTGCTGGATGAGCCCACCACTTACCTGGACCTTGCCCACCAGGTGGAGGTCCTGGACCTCATCACGGACCTCAACCGCCAGCGCGGCACCACAGTGGCGATCGTGCTGCACGACCTCAACCTCGCGGCCCGGTACGCGGACCACATCATCGCGATGAAGAACGGGCGGATCGTGGCCGAAGGCTCCGCCCGTGCCGTGGTCACCGAGGACCTGGTCCGCAAAATCTTCGGCTTGGAGTCCCGGGTGCTTCCGGACCCCGTGTCCGGTGCACCCCTGATCATCCCGCTGGGACGGCACCATGCCGACGTCCCACAAAACACAACCCTGGAGCTGGTCCCATGACTGCAATGAACCCCACCCCGGCCCGCACCCGGGCGGGCCTGAAAACCCTGCCGACCGAGCCCATGACCCTCGCCTTCGACGTTCAGGTCACGGCGGTCCAGCAGCTCGGGCCCAACTTCCGGCGGGTCACGTTGGGCGGCCATTCGTTGCAGAACTTCGGTGTCCACGGCAGCACCCTGGATCTGCGCATCAAGCTCATGATCCCCTCGCTGGCCGCGGACGGCACCGCCCTGCCGCTGCCGGAGCTTCGGACGGAGCGGACCGGCTGGTACCGCGAGTGGCTGGCAATGGATGCGGCGACCCGCGGGTCCATGAGGACCTACACCGTGCGGCAGGAACGCCTGGACGCCGTCTACCCTGAACTCGACGTCGACTTCGTGCTGCACTTCGACGGCGCGGGCCATGGCGGGCCGGCCGCCAACTGGGCCCTCAACGCCAAGCCGGGGGACACCCTGACCCTGATTGGACCGAACAACCGGGCCGCGCACTGCGTCACTGCGGAAACATACTCCGGGATCGAATGGCGTCCGGGTCTGGCCCAGCGGGTCCTGCTCGCCGGAGACGAGACGGCCGTCCCGGCCATCAGCGCCATTCTCGAGAGCCTGCCGTCCTACGTGAGCGGGCACGCTGTTCTGGAGGTTCCGGAAGCCGGAGACTTCCAGAGCCTCACAACAGCCGCCGACGTCGAGATCACCTGGCTTGCACGCGGAGCGGCGATCGGCCGCGCGCGGCCGCACGGTGAACTGCTGCAGGCTGCGGTCCGCGCGGCAGTCACCCTCCCCGGCTGGGTCGGGCTCCGGCCATCCCTTGAGCCCGCGGCCGGTCCCGAGCCCGAGGACGTCAACGTGGACCGCGACATCCTATGGGAGACTCCTGCCCGGATGAATACAGCGGCGATCAGCGCCAGCCGGAATCCGGACAAGCCCGCGGGGGCAATGCCGTTCTATGCCTGGATCGCCGGTGAGGCGGGGGTCGTCAAGGAAATGCGCCGGTACTTGGTGCGCGACGTCGGGATTGACCGGAAGCAGGTGGCGTTTATGGGGTACTGGCGGCAGGGGAAGGCCGAACTCTAAAGGGCCGGCGCCCGCCACCGCTGCTTTGCCGTCGCTTAGACACCTCCATCGGCCGCGGACGGCCTTAGTCGGCGATGCGCTCCTTCGCAAAGCACCGGCAGCGGCCGTGTAGCTTGGCTCGCCATTGTGCCCCAGCCGTTTACCGCGTCTTTCTCTGCTGGACTGTCGGGCTGGCTAGCGTGGGTCCATGGCAGAAAACCTTCTATCCCCGGGCGCTGACGGACGGCGGGTTTATGTTGCCTTGGGGGATTCCTTCACCGAGGGCGTGGGGGATTACAGCACCCGGCTTCCCAACGGCGTGCGCGGCTGGGCGGACCGGGTGGCCGAACAGCTGGCGAAGGCAGACCCGGGGTGGGAGTACGCCAATCTTGCCATCCGCAGCAAGAGGCTGCGGCACATCATCGCGGAACAGCTGGAACCGGCGCTCGCCATGGAACCAACCCTGATCACCCTGTACGCGGGCGGCAACGACGTCCTGGACATCGGAACCGACATCCACGCCTTGATGAAGGACTACGAGTTCCTCGTCGCCCGGCTTGCCGCCAGCGGGGCCACGGTCGTGCTGTTTACCGGGTTCGACGTCAGGGTCTCGGCGCTGCTGGAACCGCTCAAGAAGCGGAACGCGGTCTACAACCAGCGGGTCCGCGAGGTGGCCGCGCGGTACGAGGCGGTGCTGGTGGACTACTGGTGCTTCGACGCGTTCTACGATCCGCGGATGTGGGATTCGGACCGCCTCCACATGTCCAAAGCCGGCCACAAGTACCTCGCCGGCCAGGTCCTGGACCAGCTTGGGGTGCAGCACCAAGTGAAAACCAAAGACTGGGCGCCGCCGGCAAAAGTCGGCCTCCGGGATTGGGAACGCCGGCAGCGCCGCTGGGTCCGGGACTGGGTCCTGCCGCTCTTCGCCCGCAAACTCCGCGGCGTCACCCTCGGCGACGAGCTCAGCCCACGCTGGCCGGAGCCGGTCCGGGTCCCGCCCAAGGCCGGACTGAAGAAACTGACCGCCCGGATCCCCACAACCTGAACAGCATCAACTAAACAGCTGCGAGCCTGCGTCAGCTGTCCAGCAGGTTCTCGTAGCCCGGTGCCACACGGCTTGCATGGAACTCCTCGACGTCGAATTCGGCCACGCCGTTAATGTAGAACGGATCCTTCGCCAGCGCGGCATCCAGGTCGCCGCGGTCCGCGTTGGAGAGCAGCAGGGCGCCTGTGCGCGGGATCTTCCGCCCTGCGACCATAAAGATGCCCTGGTCGAAGGCATCCTGCAGCCACGTGACGTGCGCCGGAAGATGGAAGTCAACGATCTCTTCAGGGACCCTGTAGGTCAGGGAGACTACATACATGGGGTCAGCCTACCGCCTGATGCCCGCGCCGGGACCGACACATCCGTCACGGAATCCGGCAAAGTTGAACCGTCAATCTTCAATGCTCATAGACTGTAGTCATGACTGAACCGCGCTGGCTGAACGCCGAGGAACGCCGGGCCTGGCTGGCCCAAGTGAGCATCAACACGCTGCTGCCGGCAGCCTTGGACACGCAGCTGCACCACGCGCGCAAGCTCTCGCTTTTCGACTACAACGTCCTGGCGATGCTTTCCGAAGCCGACGGCCGCTTTCTGCCCATGAGCGAACTGGCCGCCCGCACCAGCGCCTCGCTGTCCAGGCTCTCCCATGTGGTCACTAAATTGCAGACCCGCGGCTGGGTGGAGCGCCGTCCGCATCCCGGCGATGCCCGGGTAACGACGGCGCACCTCACGGACGACGGAATGGAAACCATCAGGGAGCTCGCCCCCGGCCACGTCGAGGCTGTCCGTACTCTCTTCCTTGACGCCCTCAGCGAGGAGGACGTCGCTGACCTGGCCCGGATCGGCGAGAAAATCGTTGGCCGACTGGATAAGGACCACTGGATCCTGCGGGAGCGCCACCAGGCCTGAGCGCCGTTGCGGTGCTTTGTTGCTTGGGGCAACTGCTGGCAGACTGGATCCATGGATTTCACGTTCCGCTACGCAGCCCTCGGCGACTCCTTCACGGAAGGCGTCGGCGACGATGATCCGACCCGCCCCAACGGCGTCCGGGGCTGGGCGGACCGGGTGGCCGAGCAGCTCGGCGCCGCCGATCCGGGCTTCGGCTACGCGAACCTCGCCATCCGCGGCCGGAAGCTCCGTCAGATCATGGCCGAACAGGTCGACGCGGCCGTCGCCCTCAAACCCACGCTCGTGAGCATCTACGCCGGGGCCAACGACATCCTCCGGCCCAAAGTCGATATCGATGACCTGCTGGTGGACTACGACGCGGGCATCCGCAAACTCAAGGCCACCGGCGCAACCGTGGTGATGTTCACCGGCTTCGATTCCCGCGGCTCAAAGATCTTCGGGACAACCCGCGGCCGCACGGCAATCTACAACGAACTGGTCCGCGGCATCGCAGGGGACCACGGTGCCCTCCTGGTGGACTACTGGCGCTTCAGCGAGTACTACGACTGGGGAATGTGGGCGACGGACCGGATGCACATGTCCGCCGCGGGCCACGCAAACATGGCCAAGCGCGTCCTCACGGTCCTGGAGCACGACCACTCGATCGATGTCCCGCCCATGACTCCGGTCCCGGAGCTGAACCGGGCTGAGGCGGTCCGGGCCAACGCCCGCTGGGTGCGCGAATTCGCCGGACCATGGGTGGTCCGCCGCGTCACCGGGAAGTCGTCCGGCGACGGCCTGGCGCCGCGCTACCCGCAGCTCACGCACCTCTAGGCGCGGAACCCGGGCGTCGCGAGCAGTTCCCCGTTGCCAAGGACGGCAAGCACCTCGACGTCCCAGCTGTTCGTGGCCCAGTCCAGCATCCGCCTCCCGCCGGCGACGACCGCCGTGGCCAGGACGTCCGCGGTGACAATGTCCGTGGCGGCCACCGACACCTGCCGGAATTCGGTGCGGCGGAATTCAGTCCGGCCCACTCCGGCGCGCCAAATGTGGTCGCCGCGCTCAGCAGTACCGGACGTTGCCAGTGCGACGAAGCTGCCATTGCCGCCCAACGGGAAGCCCGAGAGCAGCGTCCCGCGATCCTGCGGATCCACGATCCCGGCCATCCACGGCGTCGCTGTTCCCGGGGCGGGCGAGCCGCTCACCAGAACGTCGCCCCCGGCGTTCAGGCACCAGTCCTCGACGCCGGCGCACTCCAGGGCGGAAGCGGCCTGGTCGATCGCGTAACCCTTGATGATTCCGGAGAGGTCGAGCACACCGTCGGGCCTCTCGGGGGTGAAAAATCCCTCCGTCAGCAGCCGCCAGCCCGTGGCATCCTCAAAGCGGGCGCGGAAGGCCGCCGACGCGTCCCGCAGTGTGACCTCACCGCGGGCCAACCGGCTGGCTTCGGAATCCGGGCGGTAGAGGCTGAACATCTCGTCCAGACCGGTAAATACATGTTCGACGGCGGCCGCGGCGCCTTCCAGCACCAGCCCGCCGTCCGGCGTGCTGTTGGCTCCGGCGGGAAGGGCGAGGCTGATGACGGTTCCCATGCACTGGAAGGTCCTGCTCTTCAGGACCGGGCCGCTTGGCGCCGGACTCTCGGCCGGCGAAGGCTTAGAGGTTCGCTGCATCGAGGGCCGCCTGGAGTGAACTCAAGTACGCATCGCTGGTCACGGTGGCTCCGCCGATGGTCTGCACCTGCGCGGACTGGGCCTTGATGACCTCGGCCCGCAACAGCGGAGCGGCCCGGTTGCTGATCTGCACGGACTTGCGGTCGTCGTCGGTCAGTTGGAGGGCGGTCACATCCGTGACCGCGCCGGCCTTAACCGTGATCTGCACCTGGACCGAGCCGAAACGGGTCTGGACCACACTGCCGGCGAAGGTTCCGGCGGCCTGCGCCGCGGCCCCGGCCGAACCTGACGACCCCGTGGATCCGCTGGATCCGCCTGCGGAACTGGACCCGGAGGATTCGGATGAATTCCCCCCGGCAGCCCCAGGCCCGGACGAGGTGCCGGAGGTCGTGCCCGAGGTCGTGGCCGCCGCGATCCCCGTCTCTGCGACATGCGCGCCCGACTGCCAACCCGCCAGAAGGATCCCGGCGGAGGCCAGTGCTGCTGAAACCGCTGCTCGTATTCTCACCAGTCGAACCTTTCGTAGTGGAGTTGTTCTTCGCGGACACCGGCCGCGCGGGCTTCCGTGATCACACTGCGCGCCCAGGCGGACGGACCGCAGATATAGACGTCGGCATCGGCGATGTCCGGGGCGTAACTGGCCAGCCGGTGTCCCGAACGGACGGCCGACTCCGGCAGCCAGCTCTGCCCGCCGGTGCTCCGGGCACCGGTGAGATGGAACAACGTGGCGTCGCGGCGGCGGCAAAGTTCCAGGATTTCGCCGCCCAGATAGAGTTCCGCCCCGCTATGACCGCGGAGAACCACAGTGGCGCCGCCCGGTTCAAAGGGCGTACGTTCCAGCAGAGCCCGGATCGGGGTGATGCCGATGCCCGCTCCGATCATCACGACGCGGTTCCGGCTGCGGGCCGCTGTGGTGAAGAGCCCGTATGGTCCCTCGATGGCGACCCTTGTCCCGGATTTGAGCCGTGCCAGCTGCGCCGAACCCCGGCCGAGGTTACGCACGGTGATGCGCAGCCTGCCCCGGCCCGACGCGTCGAACAGCACGGGTTCCGCGGAAAGGCTGAAGGGGTGCGGATGCCACCACATGCCCGGGGTGAGGAACCGCCAGATGAAAAACCTGCCGCCGGTGCCGGCCAGTTCGTCGAGATGCCGGCTCGTCAGTTCAATGCTGACGACGCCAGGCGCCTCAACAATGACACGGCTCACCGTCAACTGGTGCCGGACCGTGGCCACGAGTGGCTCGAGGACCCGGTAGTGTGCCAGCACCGCCCCGGTGCCGATGCAGATGGCCAGCCAGTACCAGCGTTGCCACGTGCCCTCGGCAAAGAGCCCGCCGACGCTGAACTGGTGCGGGATAGCAGTGAGTACCGCGGCGTAGGTCAGCAGGTGGACGGCGTACCAGAACTCGTAAGGGAACCGCCGTCGGGCCGCCACCAGCGAGGTGGCCACAACGGCGATAAAGAGTCCCATGGACACGATTGCAAGCCACATGTCCGGAACCAGAACCCAGAGGGCCACCAGTTCACTGGCCGGGTCGAGGCCTTCGGCCATCCCGTATCCGACGGCGATCAGGAGTCCATGCGCGAGCAGCAGGTACAGCGACGGTTTGCCGAGCCTGCGGTGAAATTCAAGGGCCCGGTCGTGCCCAACTGTGCCGTCGATCAGTGGGATACGTGCCGCCAGCAGCAACATCAGCAGTACCAGGTCCATGCCGGCGAGGCCCGCGACGATCCCCAGGGCCGTGAAGGAGCCGGCCGCCGTCGAGAATCCGGTGGCGCCGCCGTCAGCGAGCCACAGCGCGACGGCAAAAGCTACCGAAGCCCACGCGAGCACGGTCAGCACGTCCGCGCGGAACAGCCGGCTCCGGGACTGAGCCCGGAACCATTCCACGGGAGTGCTGCGGGCCGCGCCGGGGACGGCCATCTGGAGTGAAGAGTTCATGGCTCCACGGTCCGCCCGCGTCCTATCAATTGGCTGTGAAAGCGCTGGGGTACCGATGTGACTTCGGCCGGGCCGCGTGGCGCTCCTTATACACCGCCGGATATCGGATTGGTCTTTAATTCGTCAAGCTCGTAGACTTGGTAGGCGCTAGGTGGCGCGGAGCGTGTGCAATTGCTCCGGTTGGCGGGAATTGTCTGCAATATTGGCAGTCCCGAGGGCCGGTAGTTAGGGGCTCAAGTTGCGTGCACTCCTGTATTCGCCCAGCATCCCGGTACTTCGCCGTGGTTTCCCTAGGGATTCCGCAGCCCGGTGCCCGTGGCCCACAATCTTCGCCCGCAGTGAGGCAAGCAGCCGGTTTACGCCGTCTGTATGCACACTGCGGAACCGCCGAGACCCCGTGGGAGTTGGATGCGGACGCCGCCTGTCGCACGGTTCGCGGGAACTCCGCAACCGTTTCATTTATTTTTGAGGAGAGTCGTCATGGCAGCACACTGCCAGGTGACCGGAGCCGAGCCGGGCTTTGGACACAGCATTTCGCACTCGCACCGACGCAACAAGCGTCGGTTCGACCCGAACATCCAGAAGAAGCGCTACTGGGTTCCGTCCCTGCGCCGTAACGTCACCCTGCAGGTCTCTGCACGTGGCATCAAGACCATCGACGTGCGTGGCATCGACGTAGTCGTAGCCGCCATCCTGGCACGAGGAGTGAAGCTCTAATGGCTAAGGACAAGGACGTACGTCCGATCATCAAGCTTAAGTCGACCGCGGGTACGGGTTACACCTACGTGACGCGCAAGAACCGTCGTAACGACCCGGACCGTATGGTTCTGAAGAAGTACGACCCCCGCATCCGCAAGCACGTCGAATTCCGAGAGGAGCGCTAAACACATGGCTAAGAAGTCAATGATCGCTAAGAACGAACAGCGTAAAGTCATCGTCGAGCGTTACGCTGCAAAGCGCCTCGAACTGAAGAAGGCTCTGGTTGACCCCAACTCGACCGACGAAGCGCGCGAAGCCGCACGCCTCGGCCTGCAGAAGCTGCCCCGCAACGCCTCACCGGTACGTCTGCGTAACCGCGACATCATCGATGGCCGCCCGCGCGGTACCTTCCAGAAGTTCGGCATCTCCCGTGTTCGCTTCCGCGACATGGCTCACCGCGGTGAGCTCCCGGGCATCACGAAGTCTTCCTGGTAATTCAGCACTCCTGAATCCCGTGGCTTGAAGAAGGGCCGGCGCCTCTTGGCGCCGGCCCTTCTTGTGTTTAAGGTCCGACGGCGGGTGGCCGGCGGGCGTCCACGCTGCGCTGGCAGGCGGCCCGGGGTGAGGGTGAGGCAGCCCACAGGGGTGGTTTTTGGCGGGTGTGGCCGGGGGCGGGGTGTTGGGTGGGTGGTTTTCCGCGCGGTTGTGGGGGTTTTGGGGGTGTGGGGGGTGTTGCGGGGGTGGATTTGTGTGGGGTCCATGTGGCGTGTACAGTTATTCGAGTCGCCGCCGCTGATGCGGAAAGATAGCGACCGACCCCCTTGATAAACAGCCTGGAAATGGCGCGTAGTTTTGCGCGCTGAATCGGGGTGGGGATCCCCTCGTGGTGTTGTGAGTCGCGGAAACGCTGATTTGCAAAGCTGGTCGAGAGCGGGTAAGTTTGTGAAGTTGCTCCGGAGCGATCCGCGACTGAATGTTGGTTGTGGTGGTGCCGGGTGTGTCTGTTGTTTGAGAACTCAATAGTGTGCCAAGTTTGTTGATACCAATTTATTGTAATGGATTGGTTGAATTGACTGGATTGCGCCACCCCG